>CAKUJA010000202.1 GCA_934661135.1 uncultured Oscillospiraceae bacterium | reverse complement strand
CTCTGGGATTTTTGCCATAGCCGAGGACAAACACAAATCCCCTTTCTTCGCCGGGTGCAAGGGTTACATCCAGCGCCAGTCCCGCCATAGGTGCGCCGCCGTGGGCGACAAAATCGCCGGTCTTTCCACTCAGAATAGCCTGAGGTCTTGCAAAAGTCCCAAAGGTTCCCAAAAAATGATCCCGGTCGGTGTCGTAGCCCGCAATGGAGGCATTCACACCGTAATAGGCATAGTGATTCCGCCGCTCCCGGTATTCGGTTTTGTGATAAATTGCGCTGCCTTCCACTTCCAGCTCGCCGATGTTCAGGTTCCGCTGGAAATTGGTGGTGTCATCCACCGTGTTCCACAGGCACCACTCTACGGCAGCGGTGAAGCGGAAGCGCTTGGTTTCCGCTGAGCGGTTGGTCAGGCGGACGCGCTGCACCTCGCAATTTTCCCCGATGGGTACGAGAAAAGTCAGCTCCGCGTAAAGGCCGTCCTTCTCCGTCTCAAAAACGGTGTAGCCCATACCATGACGGCAGCGGTAACTGTCCAGCGACCGATCCACGGGATGGAAGGTGGGGCTCCAGGGCGCTTTATCTTCCTCTTTGATGTAGAAAAACCGTCCGCCCACATCTGCCGGGACATTATTGTAGCGGTAGCGCAGGATGCGCTGAAGCTTTGCGTCACGGTAGAAGCAGTAGCCGCCAGCGGTATTGCTGATGAGGGAGAAAAACTCCTGGCTGCCCAGATAGTTGATCCAGGGCATGGGAGTTGCCGGGGTTTCAATTACATACTCTTTGCTTTTATCGTCAAAAAACCATATTGCATGACAAAAGTCCTTCAGATGGAAGATGATGATTGCCGGAGGGCCTTACATAGGCCCTCCCAAATGAAATTAAAGACTGTTCAGCTGATCCAGAAGACGATCCAGCATCTCCTGGGACACCATTCCGCCGCCGAAGCTCAGGGCTCCGCGAAGGGGCATATACTGCATCATCGCCATGTTCATCTCGTCGGAAATGGCTTCCTTGGCCGCATCTGTGCTCTCGGCGTTGTCCGGGGAAAACGTCTTTTTAATGACCTCCAGCATGGGCGCCATCACGGCAGCTGCGCTGGGGTCTGCCATCAGATCCATGAAAATGGTGTCCATGGTGTAGTGCTTTTTGACCCTCACAGTGGAGGTAACATTCACGGCAGCACTCACGTCGATGTGCCGGGAGGACTGCCCCACTTCAATCGTAAACTCGTCTGTCTTGACGTGCCAGTCGTGAATCTGGGCGTTCCAGTAGGCGAAGGCGCGCTTGTCCAGTGTGAAGGTCACATCCTTGCTTTCCCCGGGCTGGAGAGCAACCTTATCAAAGCCCTTCAGCTCCCGCACCGGGCGGAGCACCTCGCTGTGCTTCTCACCTACGTAGAGCTGGACAACGGTTTTGCCGAAGCGGCTGCCGGTATTCGTCACGGTAACCGTGGCGGTAAGGGTATCCCGGTCGGTGATCTCCGACGCGTTCAGGCGCAGATTCGAGTAGGCAAAGGTGGTGTAGCTCAGGC
>CAKUJA010000201.1 GCA_934661135.1 uncultured Oscillospiraceae bacterium | reverse complement strand
TTTGGACCGATTTCCGGTCTGCTTATTGAACTTGTCAAAAACGCCTTGCAGCTTATGACCACCTCTACCGGAGGCATCGGAGAGATCGCCAACTTTCTGATGGGCGCTTCCTATGTAGTTGCTGCCGGGGTTATTTATAAACACCACAAAACCAAGAAAACTGCATGGATTGCCTGTATCTCTGCCAGCTTCGTGATGGGCATTGCCGCAGCACTGGCGAACTACTTCATTCTGCTGCCGCTGTTTGAAACTTTTATGCCGCTGGATCAGCTTATCGCCTCCTTCGGCGCATTTTTGCCGTTCATTCATACAAAGCTGGACATCGTGCTGTTCAATGCCTTGCCCTTCAACATCCTGAAAGGGTTTGTGATTGGCGGCTTTACCATGCTGACATACAAGCGGCTCACGCCGATTCTGAAAGGAGTTCACTAATATGGATTTCATGGATATTTCCAAGCGCCGCGTGACCACCCGGCAGTTTGCGCCTATTCCCGTGGAGCAGGAAAAGCTGGACAAGATTCTGGAAGCCGGACGCTGGGCGCCTACGGCAGTCAACGCCCAGCCCCAGCGGATCCTCGTGTTGAACACCCGTGAGAGTCTGGAAAAGGTACGGGCGTTCTGCACCTTCAATTATAATCCGAAGTATGCCGAGCTGGACAGCTCCTGCGACGATAAGGAACATAATCAATGCGTGTATTACTACGGCGCACCGCTGGTGCTGCTGGTCTGCTATGACCGGGACGCCTGTTGGAAACACCCGGAAAGCGGAGAATCCAGCGGCTCTACGGACGCCACCATCGTTTCCACGCACATGATGCTGGAAGCGGCAAGCATCGGGCTTGGTACGGTCTGGATCAGCTACTTTGACAAGCAGAAAGCCCGTGAACTGCTGCATTTGCCGGAAAGCTGGGAAATCAACAACATGATCTACATCGGTTACCCGGCAGAGAATTTTGTGCCAAATCCGAAAATGAGCGGCAAGCGTTATCCGCTGTCCCATTCCGTGTGGTATAATTCCTTAAAGGACGGTGAACGCCATGACGAGAACTGATTATCTGAAACTTCTGGTAGAGGGTATCCACTCCACTACTATTGCCACCATCGGTGCAGACGGGCATCCGCAGACCCGCGTCATCGACATGATGCTCTATGACGAGCAGGGCGTGTATTTTCTTACTGCAAGGGGCAAGGCATTCTATGCCCAGCTTATGGAGCAGGGCTACATTGCACTGTCCGCCACCAAGGACAAGCTCTCGATCTCCCTGCGGGGTAAGATTAAAAACATCGGCAGCGAGAAGCTGGATGAGATCTTCGAGAAAAACGCTTATATGCAGTCCATCTATCCCGGCGATACCCGCAGTGCGTTAGAGGTGTTCTGCCTGTACGAAGCGGACGGCGAGTTTTTTGACATCAGCGACCCGGCGCACATCGTCCGGGACAGCTTCACCATCGGCAAAGCGGCACAGGAAGCACCGGGTTACTATGTGGGCGAAGGCTGCATCGGCTGCAAGCTGTGCTATTCCGTCTGTCCGCAGAAGTG
>CAKUJA010000200.1 GCA_934661135.1 uncultured Oscillospiraceae bacterium | reverse complement strand
CTCCGATACAGCGCCATCCCATGAACCGCCATGGCCCCCAGTAAAAACATCAGCAGAAACAGCCACAACCCCAGCTTTCCTTCGCCCCAGTCGCCGCTCCCCTCGATCCACTGGGGCGGGTAGAGCCAGAAGGCCTGAGCAAAATACCGATCGTGGAGAATCATGCAGAAATAATAGGCCACAAAGGGCAGACCCCAGGCCAGGTATACCGACCGGTAAACAGCCGCAGCCGCCCCTCCGAAGGTACTCAAGATTCCGCCCAGAAGCCCCAGCCGGAGCAGGATGTATAGAAACTCTCGTCCCTCTTCCACCGGAAAACTCCCCTGATGTTCCATTGGGAAAAAGAGCACAAAATAGCCAAATGAAATCAGCACACCGGCCAGCAGCCAGGCCAAAAAGCCGCTGAGGGCCACAGCCACAACCTTATTTCCAACATAGTCCAGCCTTCCGGTCCGCGGAAGAACCGCTTTCAGAAAACCGCCCTTCCATTCTCCTAAGAAAGAATCGCTCCAGGGCAGCACGGCAGCCAGCGGGACAAAAAAACAGGCCGTCTCCGAATAAAAGGCTTTCTTTTCCATCGAAAGAAAATTCCAGGCCGGAAGCAATTCCTCCCCGAGTTTCGGATAAACCGCCCCAAAGCCGATTCCCAGCGCTCCCAGAAACACAGCCGCCCAGAAATTTCTCCCGGAAAGCATCCGTTTGATCTCCGTTCTCATTCTTTTTCCCCCAGAAAAGTAAAGGGATAGCGTTTCAGAGCTTTCAGGGAAATCAGCACCAGAAACAGCAGCAGGCCGCCGAAGACCAGCAGGGACTGTCGTACTGTGGGCAGCCGGTCATAGCCGAAATTATGACGGGCATAGACCGCGTGACTCAAAGGACTGATCCAGCCTGCCAGCACGTTGACCTTATACATCTCATAGCTTTCCAGCCCCAGGATGGTCCCGATGGTCTGCGGATCCAGAAGAAAGCCGAAACCGCTGAAAAGAAGACCGGCAATCATCCCTTTGTTCCCCTTAAAGATCAGATTTCCCGCCAGTATCACGAAGCTTAAGCAGAGGGAATAGAGAAAAATCAGAGCCGCCACCTGAACCATGCAGAGATAAGGCGGCATGCTCTCCATGACTTTCACCGTGGAGGGAACGCTCAAGTTTTGTCCCAGCTTGGAGTAGGCCAGCATGGCCGCCGTCTCGCTCCAGATATCTCCCACATAGCTGTTTTTCATACAGAGGAGCACGGTGGAAAGAAGCATAAAGCCCGTATAGAGAAGGGTGGCCGCCGCCACATAGAGAAGTTCCCCCGCGAGCCATTTTTTCCGGGTCATCCGGATCAGGTAGTAAGGCGAAACCGGCGTCAGCCCCGGAAGATCCGAGAAAAGCAGCAGAAGCAAAAGAGAGCTTAAAAGGATCGCCGTGCTGTCCCCGAAGGTCCAGAGAAAAGGCTCCACCGCCTGCACCGGCGTGTGGTAAGCCTCGATGACTACCATGATCCGGGTACTCAAAAGATACGAGAGCACGAATCCCAAAAGGAAGGTCAGAACCACCCGGGGATTTTTCCAGAAGCCCCTGA
>CAKUJA010000199.1 GCA_934661135.1 uncultured Oscillospiraceae bacterium | reverse complement strand
TATTATAGTTACATGTGTGCCCGGCGGCTCAAATAGATAATATACAGGGGGTCCAAATGAAAATTTTTGCAAATATACCGGGAGCCTACAAGCTCCTGCACTGTCTCAAATATCTCAAGCCCAATAAAAGGGAGATCGATGCTGCGCGCGAAGCCGGCGACTTTGAGAAAGAAAGAGAATATATACTCAAATCGACTTCATACTGGGGTCCTAAAGTCATGGAAATGTTCGGGAGCACAGTCAATGTGCACAACATCGAAAATCTTCCGGAGCACGGGCCTGTTGTACTCGTCGGAAACCACCAGGGATATGCTGATATATTCGCATACTGCGCAGCGTTCAGGAATTTTCAGTTCGCATTCGTCGCAAAAGAGGATCTCGCTAAAATACCGTTTTACGGCAAATGGATAAGAAAGATACGCAGCGTCTTTATAAAGCGTGATGATCCGCGTGCTTCGCTCAAGGCGATAAGCGAAGGCATCGAATATATCAGGCAGGGATTTTCGCTCGTGATCTTCCCTGAGGGAACAAGGAGCAAAGGACCTGTACCCGGCAGATTCCATAAAGGGTCTCTCAAACTGGCTACGAAGCCGGGAGTCCCTATCGTGCCGATCTCGCTGAACGGCAGCTACAAGATGTTCGAGGAAGAAGGCTATCTCAAAGGTGCAAGGATAGACATAATCGTCCATGAACCTATAGAAACGAAAGGTCTGAGCAGAGAGGAAGAAAAGGAGCTCAACGACCGCGTCGAGAAGATCATAGTCGACGGTGTAAAAGAACTGCAGAAGCTTCAGGAATCAGCTGAAATCTGATGGCTGATGGTCAATGACAGCTGAAAGGCTGTTCATATAAAATAATTTATCATCTCATTTAAAGGAGGCAAAAATGAAAGCAACTAAAAAAATCATCACTTCAGGAATCATCCTGTCACTGATCATGGCAATGGCTATGTTATTCGCAGGATGCGGCAGCAGCCCTGAAACTCTTGAGGAGTACATCAACAGCGACTCTGAGGCTCAGGAAACTATCGACTCACTGTCAAGCGACGGAATGAACGTAGACGTCAAGGGAAATGTGGTAACATTCACTTACACATATGATCAGACTTTCGATGAGGACACTATCGCAGCTATGAAGCCTGAGATGGAAAGCGCAATGAACAGCATGGAATCGACATTCACAGGTGTAGCTTCAGACCTTGAAGAAGGTTCGGGCATAACAGGCGTGACTGTAAAAGTCATATATAAGGATGCGGCAGGCACCGAGATATACAGCAATGAATATACGAAATAACATTTCATTCATGTATAAACGTGCGTAAAATTTTAACAAAAGCGGCTTCGCCACATATTTTCATATGAAACTTTTGTTGATATTCAGGAAATATCGAAAACGATATTTCCTGAATAATAAAAAAACAGGACAGCCTCGATTTTCTGAGGACTGTCCTGTTTTTTATAAAATCACACATCATATATGATTTGCCACTTCAAATGCATCCCATATACCATACATTATGTTCGATACCTTTTTCGCATCTCCGAGAACATACAGCTCAGGGATATCA
>CAKUJA010000198.1 GCA_934661135.1 uncultured Oscillospiraceae bacterium | reverse complement strand
CCGCCGCGATCAAGCCTGAGAGTGTCAAAGTCTCTTTTGTCACCGTTTAACCCTCCTCCCACAAGGTTCCGCTTCCTCCGTCACAGAGAATCCATGTCTCCGCCATGCCCGTCCGTGCCAGCCGTCCGCGTGCAAAGACCTGTCCGTTCACAACAAACAGACCGTCGACAAGTTCGTTAAGCGCCATCGGCCAACCTTCTTCGTTCGTCGGGATGCTGTCTGCGTCATAATTTCCATTGCGGTAGTCGACCTGCGTGATGCCGATGGGATCACCGAATGCGTCATACATCTCCGGCGACAGCGAGAGAATCGCTTTCTGCTCGCCTGTCTCCACGTCCATCGCGTAGCAGCAATCATAGTCGTAATTCTCGCCGCCATAGGCAACATAATAGACCGTGCCGTCATAGTAATTGAAATAATCGCCGATGGGGCCCTGATGCAGGACAGTGATCTCCTTCGTTTCGGGGTCAAGATGGCAGTAATCGCACATATCGTCCCAGAAATATATGCCTGTGTCGTCTGCGCTGAAAAATGCCGCATCGTATTTGCCTTCAAACAGGATCTCGCGCTCGTTTGCTTCGGTATTGTATGCATACAGCGTTCCGCTTCTGAAATCATACAGATACAGCTTACCCTCATAGTACGTGGTCGGCGCACAGCTCTCGTACAGAAGCGTTTGTGCGCTACCGTCCAGTTCTGCATGAAAGGTTCGCATGACGTTGTTCTCATCGCGGCAGTCATAATAAATACCGCTTTCCGTTACAAGGAACGTATGGCAATAACCATCCACGAGCTTTTCCGCTTCACTTCCATCCGTGCGCACACGCCAGAGAGAAAACCCATCCCGGAAGTTTGAAAAATAGACCCAGCCACCCAGCACATTGATGCTGCTGGGCGCATAGTCCTCCGGCGGCAGCAGCTGCGTCTGCTCGCTGCCGTCCGTGCGCGCCCGGTAAAGGCCCCAGTCAGATTCGCTGCGGAAATAGACCCATTCGCCGTCCCCGGCCATCAGCCCGCCCTGCCCGATGTTCGCACCGGCAAAGCCCAGCCGCTCCGTGTGTACTTCGGCGGTCTTCCACTGATCCGCACCGTCTTCCTCGCCGTAGATTTTCCGAACTCCCTGTGGACAAGGCTCCTGCGTCAAGTCATTATAGGAGGACTGCGAATCCTGCGATTCGGCTTCCCACGGCGTTTCCCCTGCCTGTACTGCGGGCAGAGCCTCCGGCGTTTTCTGACAGCCCGATAAAAGAAGGGCGATACAGAGCGTCAAAAAGAGAATCTGCTTTTTCATTGCGCGTGCTCCTTTTCTGCTGCGTCCAAAATGGCTTTTAACTCCTGAATCTCCTGGTCGGACAGCGCGCCGCGCCCGACCAAATTCGATACCATCATTCCCACGCTGCCGCCGTAGACCTTGGACAGAAACGATTCCGTTTCCTCCGGCTCGACATCGGCATACGCGATCGCCGCGCTGTATTTCTGAAATTTTCCGCTGTCATCCATCGTGACCGCGCCCTTGGTAATGAGTCTCTTGAGCATCATAAAGATCGTCGCCCGGCTCCAACCAGTGTCCGCGTC
>CAKUJA010000197.1 GCA_934661135.1 uncultured Oscillospiraceae bacterium | reverse complement strand
GCCCAGCATGTGATGGATGATCTCCATGGCAAGCTGCCGCTGATCTTGGACGGCGGAGAATGTCAGGTAGGGCTGGAAAGCACCGTCATCGACCTGACCTCCCCCATTCCGACTGTGTTGCGGCCCGGCGGTGTTACACCGGAAATGCTGCTAACCGTGCTGAAGGAAGTCAAAGTGGCTGACAGCGTACTTCGTCCCCTTCGGGAAGGAGAGAAAGCACTTTCTCCCGGAATGCGTTACCGGCATTACGCTCCCTCTGGCAAACTGACTATGGTGAAAGGAACGCCGGAGCACGTGGAGCATTGCATTCGCCGCCATGCGGAAGAAACGCTGCAAAACGGACAGACGGTTCGCATTTTTGCCTTTGAGGAACATTTGAGCGCTTATAAGGGGCTGGATGCGGTTTCCATCGGCAGCCGGGAAACGCCGGAGAAAATGGCACATCTGCTGTTCAAGCTGCTTCGTCAGGCGGACGACGACCATATTCCCGTTCTTTTCAGTGAAGTATTGACCACGGATGGCATCGGTCTGGCTATCATGAACCGTTTGAGCCGTGCTGCGGCCTTTACGGAAATTGATGCGGACGTTGAGGAAGAAGAATAAGCCATGAAGACGGTTTTGTTTGTCTGCACAGGGAATACCTGCCGCAGCCCCATGGCTGCCTGTCTGTTCAACGCTTTCTGCGAGCGGCAGGGAGACGGAAAATACCATGCGGTTTCAGCTGGTTTGCAGGCTTTTCCCGGGGAACCAGCCTCCAATGGGGCGCTCCGGGCTATGGAACGCCGTGGATTGAATTTGCAGGAGCATCGGGCCCAGCCCGTCACGGAGGCCTTGGTGAGCAATGCTTGTCTGATCGTCTGTATGAGCGAAGCCCATGCGGACGCACTGCGCATACGGTTTCCGCTCTATACTGATCGAGTGTGTACTTTTTCTGCTACGATTCCAGATCCGTTCGGCGGCGATGATACCGTCTACGAACAGACGGCACTGACCTTGGAAGCGGAGGTTGCCGTGGTATATCATCTGCTTTCTGCCGAAAAGAAATAATCCCTTTCGAAAGGGAAGCAACCCAAAATTTACAAAAAACTGAAAAAACTGCAATTTTCTTAACTGAATTCTTCCTTGCGGCTTGCATGAGGCTATTGTATAATGAAACTGCGCGATTTTGCGCGGTTTGGAGGATACAAAAGTGCCCCTCCGGAAAGGAAGATTTTTTGATGTCCAAAACGCAATTGACCCTGCTGACGGCGCTGCTGGTTCTGATGGTCGTTTCCCTGACGGTTCTGGTTCCTTCTGGCGCAGTGACGGATGAAGCGCTTTCCCGCTATGAAGACGCTCTGTGGGAACAGGAAGAAGACGAAGAAGAATCAGCACGAGAGGTGCTGAAGCCCCGCGCCGTGCTGGCGAATGCGGCTTTGAGCGACGTTCTGCCCGCTGCCAATATCAAGGCACTGGATACCGGACTTTTCACCCCAGGAAGCACGCCCGTGGAAGCAAATTTTACCGAAGACAGCTACCGTGATGATTCCATTATTGTTGAAATGGAGAAAAAGCGGCTGTACGACAGCGACGTTTTTATTGCCTATGTGCGCATTGCCACGCC
>CAKUJA010000196.1 GCA_934661135.1 uncultured Oscillospiraceae bacterium | reverse complement strand
ATGGTACGGAATAAAACACATAAAGAGCGGCGGCACAGATCTTTTTGCAGACATCGAAGACAAGAGCAAGGATGAAGGTAAAGTCCTCCATCTGTGGGAGTCCAATGATAATAAAGTAAAAGGCAACAACCACCGTCAGTTTGCATTTTACCCTGCAGGCACAGACAGCAACGGCAATCAGAGCTATTATATAAAGAACAGGAACAGCGGCCTGTGGATGGGTTATGAAGATACCGACAAAAACGGCAAACCGAGCTACGGAGACAAGATAATACAGACGAAAGAGTCAAACAGAAAGGCATGGATCATAACGCCTGCAGTCATCCCGAAGAGCGGTGATGAGGTCGAGGATCTTATAAAGACAGAAGAAGGTAGAGCATACTGCGAGATCTTCAAACCCGGTACGATAGAGGCTCTCAACAGAAACGGCGACGAAGTCTTTGACGGTAGTGCTATCCACATGTACACTATGGGTACCAGCAGCAAATGGGCCATCGAGTGGATAGACAAATACAAGGCATATAAAATATATGCGCTGACAGACGGTGAAGCAGACCTTGGCAGCGGTAAAGTATGGGATGTCAACGGTCAGAGCGGGGACGAAAATGAGCTGATACATCTGTGGAGCAATAACAGCAACGACCAGAACAGAAATACGAGCAACCTGTGGCGCTTTATAAAACAGGAAGACGGCAGCTACAAGATCCAGAGCGCACGTACCGGCAAATTTGCACATGACGGACAGATAGACAGTAATGGACAGAGTCTGCCGTGGCTGTCGCAGACGAGTGACGGCACGGCTTTTGAGGTTGAGTTTTTCGCCAGCGACGGCGACAAGATCAGCTATAACTATTCTGAAGACTGGATGGCACAGCTTCCGGACGATGCAGTGCTTTCATCGGTAAATCTGCCAGGCAGCCATGACGCCGGGACAGCAGCTATAGTAGAGGATGGCATACCGCAGATCTCGTTCACTTCATGCCAGAAGTATTATTATGAAGAGCAGCTGAATGTGGGAGTCAGAAGCTTCGATATCCGCTGCAATGCATTATCGGATGATGCTGCGCTTTCAGATGTCATAATCATCCACGGCAATGAGAGATGGCATTGCAGCAACAGAGATGCAACGGATCTTACGCTCGACAACATCCTGAATGAAAGCGTAAGGTTCCTGGACGAGCATCCGACGGAGACTATCGTCATGATGGTGAAGCCTGATGACGGCAGCACGATAGGTCTGGTGAAAGCGGTGGCAAGCTTCATCAAGGCTGAGGTCGCCAAGGGCGACGAATGCCATGTGTGGACGGGCAATGAGATACCGTCGGTAAAAGAGGCTCGCGGCAAGATCGTGTTCCTGAGAAGGTACGAGATCGATAAGTCTAAATATGATCCGGCGGCCGACGGTCTTCAGGAAAGATGGTTCGGCATAGACCTGTCGAAGTGGGATGATCATTCTTACGGCGATACAAAATATGCGATAAAGATATACGGTCAGGATCAGTACGGCACAGCGGTATACGCGCAGGATGCCTACAGTGAAAACGCAAACGGAAAGATCGAATATATAGAAGGAACGATGGCTCAGACGACCGGCGCAGATACGACCCACGCTATTCCGGCC
>CAKUJA010000195.1 GCA_934661135.1 uncultured Oscillospiraceae bacterium | reverse complement strand
TCATATCTCGGCCTATCTGTTGAAGATCGAGCCGGATTCCGCCTTTGGCCGCAAGCCGCCGGAGGGCCTGCCCACCGGGGACGAGGCAGCGGATTTTTACCTCTACGCGGTGGAACAGCTGGAACACCACGGCTACCGCCAGTACGAGATCTCTAACTTTGCAAAGCCCGGCTATGAGGGCAGACACAATCTCATCTACTGGGACTGCGGCGACTACCTGGGCCTGGGCCCGGCGGCCCACTCCTGCATGGGCGGCAAGCGGTTCTACTACCCCGCCGACACGGCAGCGTTTCTGCAGGACGCCGCCGCCCCGGTGATGGACGGCAGCTGCGGGGCCGAGGATTATCTCATCCTGCAACTGCGCCTGCGCAAGGGGCTCTCGCTGCCGCAGTACAAAGCCCTGTATGGAAAAGAGTTTTCCCCGGCACAGCTGGCGTTTATCCGCAATTGCGTCAAAACCGGGTATGCGACCTTTGACGGCACCACCCTGGCCCTGACCCCAGCGGGGCTCATCGTGCAGAACAGCATCCTGGCCGAGCTGCTGTAAGCGGTGTGCCCGGTGCACATTGCTTTTGCGGAGGGATTCTGGTATGATATACACGTAGAACTAGGCATTTTTGGAGGAAAACAGATGGCGAAGGTGTTGATCGTAGGTGCAGGCGCGGCCGGGCTGATGGCAGCGGGGGCCGCTGTGCGGCAGGGGCATCAGGTAACGGTGCTGGAGCATATGGACAAGCCCGCCCAGAAGATCCTGGTCACCGGCAAGGGCCGCTGCAATGTGACCAACGACTGCACGGCGGAGGAGTTCCTGCGCCATGTGCGCACCAACCCGCGCTTCCTGTTCTCGTCGCTGGGAGCCTTCCCGCCCGCTAAGACCATGGAACTGTTCGAGAGCCTTGGCGTGGAACTGAAGGTGGAGCGCGGACGCCGGGTGTTCCCGGTGTCGGACAAGGCTGAGGAGATCCGGCAGGCTTTGCTGCGCTATGCCCAGGATGCCGACCTCGTACACGACGGGGCTAAAAAGCTGCTGCTGGAGGAGCTGCCGCCGGAAGCGGACGCTGCCCCGACGGCGCCGGAGAACCCCCGTCACCCCAAAAAGAAAAAGGCCGGCCCCGCCCTGCGCTGCATCGGCGTGCGGGGCACCTCGGGCCGGGAGTACCGGGCCGACGCCGTGCTCATTGCCACCGGCGGCGTGAGCTACCCCACCACCGGCTCCACCGGCGACGGCTACAAGCTGGCCCGGCAGGCCGGGCACACTCTCGTGGAGCCGGTGCCCAGTCTCGTGAGCCTTGTGAGCCACGACCCCGACTGCAAAAAGATGATGGGTCTGGCGCTGAAAAACGTCACCCTGACCCTGTTTGAGGACGGCAAGGCCATCTTTGACGAGCAGGGCGAGATGCTGTTCACCCACTTCGGCATCAGCGGCCCGCTGACGTTGAGTGCTTCCAGCCATCTGGGCGACATGAAAAAGCACAAATATTATGCAGAGATCGACCTCAAGCCCGCCCTCAGCGAGGAACAGCTCTACGACCGCATCACCCGGGACTTTGCCCTGCTGGCCAACCACGCGGCGCAGGGGGCACTGGTCAAGCTGCTGCCTTCCAGCATGCAGCCGGTGATGGTGGAACGCTGGGGCATCGACCCGGCC
>CAKUJA010000194.1 GCA_934661135.1 uncultured Oscillospiraceae bacterium | reverse complement strand
CTGCTCCTACTGCAGGATTTATAGCGCACATGAAGAGTCCCATTATGATTATCCCCAGCAGCGGCAGGATCAGTACAGGCAGCATGCTTTCGACTGATTTAGGCAGGAAAGCGAATATCTTCTTCAGAAGAAGCACGATGTATCCGCCTGCAAAACCTGCGATCAGTGCTCCCAGGAATCCTGATACCGCTGTGCTGTCTCCTGCGATCTGCCCGAACGTGCATCCGTTCGTCGCGATGTAACCGCCTACAAATCCGACTGCCAGCCCCGGTCTGTCCGCTATGCTCCTGGCTATATAGCCTGCCAGTACCGGCAGCATGAAGCTGAATGCGTATCCGCCCACTGTCTTGAAAAAAGCTGCCGCAGCAGTGTATGTCCCGAAGGAAGAATCCTTTGGTGCACCTGCTACCGTATCGATCAGGAATGCCAGCGCGATCATGATCCCTCCGCCGATAACGAACGGCAGCATATATGAAACTCCGTTCATAAGATGCTTGTATATCTGGCGGCCCGCTGTTTCTTCGGAAACATTGCTCTCTGTAGTCTTGCCGCCTTCATATTTGTAGAGTGGAGCTTTTCCGTCCATCACAGTCTGTATCAGAGTCTCCGGCTCGTTTATTCCTTTTGAAACGTTTGTCATCAGTACGGGTTTGCCGTCAAATCTAACCATCTCGACATTCTTGTCTGCTGCGATGATGACTCCGTCCGCTTCTTGTATCTCCTGCGGCGTCAGAACGTTTTTAGCTCCGCCTGATCCGTTCGTTTCCACTTTTATTCTGACGCCCATTTCTTTTGCTTTCTGTTCGAGCGCCTCAGCTGCCATGTATGTGTGTGCGATACCTGTAGGACATGCCGTGACTGCCACTATCCTGCACTTTGCATCTTCCTGCCCGTCATCCGTCTCTCCGGCTGCGCCTGCTGCAGCTGCTGTCTGTGCATCCGATGCTGTTCCTGCGGCTCCGCCGCCGTCTGTTGTCTCTGCTCCGAATTTCGCATCCTCTGCCTCATCTATCGTTTTCAGAAATTCTTCGGCAGTCTGTGCCTGAAGAAGTCGTTTTCTAAGTTCCAGATCCATCAGGAGTGTCATCAGTCTCGAAAGCACTTCCAGATGGAGATCGCCATCCTCAGGCGCTGCTATCATGAACAGCAGATTCGACGGCTTGCCGTCTGGTGCGCCGTAATCGATACCCTCAGGCGCCGTCATAGCTGCAAGCCCCGGCCGCTTTACCGCACTGCTCTTTGCATGCGGTATCGCTATACCCTCTCCTACTGCCGTAGTGCTCTCCGCTTCTCTTGCCAGGATCCCCGCTCGGTATTTTTCTTTATCGGAAAGATTTCCGGCTTTATCATGCATTTCGATAAGAGTGTTTATCGCTTCGTTCTTGTCCGAAATGCCAGCGTTCAGCATTATTGCATTTTTATCAAGTAGATTCGTGATGCGCATACCTCGCACTCCTTTCATTAGTTTGTCGACTGAAAGTCGACATTAAGGTTATCCTTGAAAAGGGTTTCATTAGTGTGTCGATTGCAGATCGACATCATGTTATCCCTGCATGGACTCCCGCCACCGGCCGTCCGCCGACTCTATGTCCCCGACTCCCTTGCGGTCTCCCTATACCGCCTTTGCTCTCAGTTCACTCATGCATTCAT
>CAKUJA010000193.1 GCA_934661135.1 uncultured Oscillospiraceae bacterium | reverse complement strand
GCATCTGCTTCTGCCCGCCCGATAATTCGCTCGTCTTCTTCCGAAACCACGGTTCCATTCCGAAAAACGCCGCCATCTCGGCAACCCTTCTTCGGATGACCTTCGTCGGAAGGGCGAGATTTTCCAGTCCGAACGCCAGCTCGTGCCATACGAAATCCGTCACGATCTGATCCTCCGGATTCTGCTGGACATAGCCGATTTCCGTGAACGCCATTTCTGCGTCCAACATATCGACCGGTGTATTTTGATAGAGAACCCGCCCCTCGCGGCTGCCCGCCGGGCGAAGCTCCCGTTTTGCCTGTTTTAATAAGGTGGTCTTGCCGCAGCCCGAAGGACCGCAAAGCACCAGATATTCTCCCTCTGCCATTTCGAAGCTCACATCCTGCAAGGTGCGGCGGGAGGCGTAGGGATACGCGAAGCTCAATCCGTCAAACCGCAGCAGCGCCATGTCAGCTTCTCCTTCATTTCCAGAATTGAGGGGAATAACGCAAGAACAGCGAACGCGATATACAAAACCGCGCCGCTTATGCCGGTAAAGACCGCGTCCATGCGGGGGTAAAACTCCATCGTGCCGTGTCCGAAAACGCGCCCCAACACGCAGATGCCGGCAAGCGCCAGGATAAGCCCCAGCACAGCTGCGTCCCGGCTGTCAAAGACGAATAAGTGAAACGTGGTGCGGCGGCGAACGCCGTAGCCGCGCGCTTTCATGGAGTCCGCTGTCTGTACGGCGTTTTCCATGCTCCACGTTAAAAGCGCCGATAAATTCCGGTTCGCCGCGTGGAGCCTTGGAAGAAGGCGCTTGTTTTCCGGCAGCAGCATTTTCTGCGCCGTGCGGATCTGCGCGCTGCGCTCCTGTAATCTCGGAATAAGCCCCAGCGTCATGGTGATGAGCAGCGCGGTATTAGGGGCAATCTGCCCGAACAGGAACAGGAATTTATCCGAGGTCATGACCGCCTGATAGCAGGTGAACCAGAAGATCACCGCGCTAAGCGACGCAGCGGAGACCAAGCCATAGCAGACGGCTTCCAAGGTAAACCACTGGTCAAAGAGCATACACAGCATCGTCACGCCCCGGTGGTTAAACAGCGGGTTTGCGATAGCAATGAGCAGAAACATGGGCAGAATGAAGCGGCTGGTCAAGCCCACGCTTCGCCAGCCGTTTAGCTGCGCGGAAAAACATACCGCGCCAACCAGAGAAAGCGCCGCCATCACGGGGTGAAAGCACACCAGCGTCAGCGCAAGCACGGCTGCAAAATATAAAAAGCTGACTGCCGGGTGCAGACCCCCGAAAAAGCGCATTCTCATTCGTTTTCCTTCATCCATTCGTCCGACGCCATCCAGGTCTGACCGAGATCGCGTCCGAGGTTACAGGTGTAGTTCCATTCGATCACGTCGCCGTTTTTGACCGCGTACTGTCCGCAGCCGTAGTTGGGGTACCAGTCGTTGACGCAGTACATCCAGCCGGACCACCTGCCGCCGTCAAATTCATAGAGGTTGTTGATGCCGTCTACATACTGCGCGCCGTTGGTGCCGCGGTAGGAGACGTGGATTTTATAGGTGTCGCGGATGCGGCACAACACGTCGAAGACCGTGTCGCCCTCCTGAAATTCCACCTTCGTTTTGGCGAGAATCGTGCCGCTCGACGGAACGATGCCCGCCCACTGCGAGTCCAGATTCATGCCCTTGTCC
>CAKUJA010000192.1 GCA_934661135.1 uncultured Oscillospiraceae bacterium | reverse complement strand
GTCTTTGCTGGTCCATGCTGCACCTCCTCTCTGGCTTGCTGTAAAGTCGCTTCCAACCGAGCTAATGCCTTGCCCTGTAGGAGTGCTTTTGCAGTTTGTTCGCGCAGGTCTGGCTGGTACAAGCAATCAATGAGATGCCCGATGGACGGAAGCTCCTTAACCGCTTGCTCAAAGCGCGGATGAACGGGTTCATTCGGAGTTGTAGGCGCATAGTTTTTCATCCAGCGTCGCAAAAGCTGTTCATAATCCACCAGTACAGCAACACAACGTTCAACAGATTGACGTTCTGTTTTCTCGCTGCGTGGAAATGCTGCGGCCTGCATAGCAACAGGCGTATTGGGATCAATGCCAAAATCTGCTGCCAGCTTTTTTGCGGCTTCGTAAGGCCGCAGCTTGAATAGCTTTGCAGTAAAATCAATGACGTCTCCGGTTTCGTGGCAAGCAAAGCAGTAATATCTCGTATCCACTTTCATGGAGGGATGATGATCGTTATGAAACGGGCAGCAGGTCATACCATTTGATGCAACAGACAAGCCATACGCTTCCGCAGCCTGCCGTGTTGTAACAGATGCTTTCACCCGCAGGAAAAGATTGGTCATATTTCCTCCTTTCGGGAAGGTTCGCGTGTTATTGTTCGTTGTCATCGTGTACACTGTTGACGAGATGCATTGTAGCAAAAAACAAGGGCTATACACGTATTTCCACAAAGTTGGAAAAATCGAAAAAACAGTGCCATTTCCACGTTCGTGGAAATGGATAAAATCATATCTTTATACGCAGGAGGAAACTATGCAGACAGAACTTACTTTGCAGGAAAAGCTCAAGGATTTGCGCATGGAGCGCAAGCTGACACTGGAACAGCTTGCCGAACAGACAAAACTGTCCCGTTCGGCGCTTGGAAACTATGAATCGGATGAAGAGCGGGACATCAGCCCTTTTGCACTGAAAACGCTGGCGAAGTTTTATGATGTATCCACCGATTATCTGCTGGGCTTGACGGAAAATCGAAAACACCCGGATGCAGACATTGCGTCCCTGCACCTGAGCGACGAAATGATTGAGCTATTGCGCAGCGGAAAGATTAACAACCGCTTGCTGTGCGAGATCGCAACGCATGAAGGCTTTGAGATGCTCATGGCAGACATGGAAGTTTACGTTGATGGTCTGGCTGCATTTCCCACAACCTTTTATTGTGCATGCTTGGAAGCTGGGCGTTTGCAGGTAATTCAGACGCATCACCCGGATAAGCACGATGTAACTATGCGGGCGCTGGAGATTGGGCAGCTGGAAATAACGCAGACAAATCAAAATCTGATTCACGAAGAACTGGACGCAATCCTCGGTACGGTACGGGAAAATCACCGCACCGATGCCACCACCTCGGATCACGATGCAACACAAAAAATCCAAGGGGTTGCTAATGAAGTAAAAACGATCTATGAAACGAACCAGTTCGGTGTCACAAATGTGCGCAACTGTATCAACATTCTCGGTTTCGGAGATTGCGGAATTACGAATGACCACATCAAAGGCATTATACGATTCGTTATGCTGCTAAACAAGTGGCAGCTCAAGGCGCGTCAGAGGAAGCGTAACAAGCTGCGGAGGAAGGGACTGCCAGCCGGAAACTGAGAGAGATGGGTATACCTCTGCGGCGAGGATGCACAGGCAGACTGCCTGCAAAAAGGCCGGATACAGCCATCTGCTGGAAGCCTGCGGCATGGACAGCCCGGCATGGTCG
>CAKUJA010000191.1 GCA_934661135.1 uncultured Oscillospiraceae bacterium | reverse complement strand
GCGGCGCTCTCGGAAGGCCTGATGCTGGCGGCGAAGGCCGGCGTTGACCCCGAGAAGGTTTTCAACGCGATCAAGGGGAAGAAAGAAATCCCGCAACGTTATAAACGCAGCTCCCGCCCCAATCCGGGGTGGGAGCGATAAGACTATTTATAAGAGGGAGGTTTCCAATGAAAGAATCCCCCTCCGTCGGTTACTCGCCGCCATATTGCTGCTGATCGGCATACTGGCAGCGGAAATGTCGTTTGCCGATGTGCCGAAAAACGAATGGTATTGCTATCGCTGTGTTGCGATAGATGCAGAAGGAACTATCGCCGATATGATTTTTATGCTGGAAATCAAACCGAAGCGCACTATGCCGAGCAGATGTGGAAGCGGCTAATCGGGGAAAAGACGGAGTTTGCCATCCAGCGTAAAAAACGCGCCGGATGCGCGGGGGGTAGGAACATGAAAAAGATGCTTCTCGCAATGAGCATTTTGGTGGGGCTGCTCGGTTTTTCCGCCTGCGGTGAAGCCGGCAGCCAGACGGTATACCAATACCGGGAAACAGAGGTTTTCCAGAACTTCTATGTAAAAAAGTCGGTCTATACGCCGGGAGAGCTGAAGCTCTATTACCGTGGCGGCACATTCAAAGACAATACGATCCGATGCTACGGCGCGGATTTTGAGGATTTGGGCGACGCGTTTGCGTATACGTTTCAAAACGGTGTTCTGACCATCCGGGCAGATTTTGCAGAGCAAATCAGTGGACTGATGATCGACGATCCGGAGCAAGGCGTCAGATATCGTCTGCGCTACCTGAACTCCTCGCAGTTTGCCGCCTTGACAGACGTTTTCTGGTATGACGCCGGTTGGAGCGAGACAGGAGACACGGAAGCCTATTACAGCGCAGAGGAATTGCAGGCAGAAGCGGACAGAAAAGCGGCAATACGGCAGGAAGCACTGGAGACCTTTGCGCTTTTGGAGGGTACGTGGGTCTGCGAGGACGGACTGAGAAAATATGAGTTCACCGTGAATGAAGATAAAAGCGGTATGGTATGCAGCCAAATGTGGTGGAACGAGGGCGAACAGAGCTGGGACAGCCAGTATGTTTTTGCAAAGTCTGCATTCCAGACGAAAGGCTTTGACGCCTTACGTGCGGCTGACTTTGATTGCGATGCGGACTGCGATTACGACGAAATCGCAGAAAAGGCTAAAAAGCTGATCGCCATCACGCTTGTCAACAACGATCCTGCTGCGGCTGATGTGCAGGTCTTGTACGATTTGGATGAGAACGTCATAAGAGACACGGACGCGATCTATCACAAGCAGTGAGCCTGCGTGAGATATCCGGAAAAACACGATCATAACTGTGTTCGGCGCTGCAATCCGCCCTTGCGGACTGTAACGCTGGCCTGGGAAATGAGGAACTTAGATGGCAACACAAATCACAAATTATCAGTGTCCCGCCTGTACGGGACCACTCCATTTTGTAGGAGAATCCGGCAGGCTGGAGTGCGATTATTGCGGCTCAAGCTTCGATATCGCAGAAATTGAAGCGTTCTATGCGGAAAAAGAAGCGAAAGCAGCGGAAGCAGCGCAGAAACAGGAAAAAACAGAAGCGGCTCAAAAAACTGCCGAAGCGGAAGAACAAAAGGCCGCCGCAGACGGCTCTGACTGGGATGCTTCCGGTCTGAGCGAGGACTGGGGCGCGGACGCGGCCGATATGAAGGCCTACTGCTGCCCGTCGTGCGGTGCGGAGCTGCTTTGTGACGCGACGAC
>CAKUJA010000190.1 GCA_934661135.1 uncultured Oscillospiraceae bacterium | reverse complement strand
GGCCAAGGTCGATGCCAAGCAGGTCGGCTTCAAGATCAATTCGTCCGAAACCAGCAAAACCGGCGATTCTGAGGTCTTCACGCTGGCCGCACCGTGGACAGTCAAAGAAGCAGATGCGCTCTCCATCAACTATGACGCCGCCGTATCCGCCGTTTCCCAGCCTGTGACCGGGCAGGAGATCATGTCGGTCGTCTTTGTACTCGAATGGGCGTAAATGAAAACCGGCAGTCCGGGCTGAACGAAGCCGTTCAGGTCGGCAGCACTGCCGCAAAGGTCGTGGAAGGTGCCGCAAAAGCGGGTAAGATCACGGCCGCAGCTGCAAACGGGGCCGCTCTCGGCGGTCCCTACGGCGCAGCCGCCAGCGTCGCGATCATAGCAGCCAAGCATGGAAAGAAGATCCTCCTTGCGCTGCTCGCCATCCTTGCGATCCCGCTGCTGTTCCTCGTGATGCTTCCAACGCTGATCTTCGGCGGCACGGCGCAGACCACCGGCGATACCACCATTCTGAACGATCAGGCTGCAATCACCGAAAACATGAACGAGATCGCATTTGCGGTCAGCGACTTGCTTGGAAGTGGTATTGCCGATGCCGAGCAGCGGATCGCGGACGATTTCGCCGCGTCCAGCGCCGACCAGTATGAGGTTGTCAACCCGTATGAGGATGAGCGCATTAACAACGTTAACCTGTTTATCTCACAATACTGTGCGTACCGCGATACGGACGTTACCGCTATTTCTCTGGAGGATATGAAGCAACTCCTACGCGCCAGTGTCAGTGAACTGTACGACTATTCCTACGAAGATGAAACGCGCGAGGTAGAAGAAACCGTTCTCGATGAAAACGGTCAAGAGGTCACAGAGCTTCGCGAGGTGACGGTGCGCGTCTACACGCTTACTTATCGCGGCGAAGCGTATTTTGCCGACTCCATTTTTCATCTAACTGCCGAGCAGAAAACGCTTGCGCAGAACTTTGCCGAGAATCTCAGCCTGTTTCTGGGCGACGGCCTGTTTCAGAATCTGTCCTCATCCGAGAGCAGCTTCACGATCCCTGCACTTGGAGACATCCGCTATACGGATGGCAGCACGGAGGTTGTCTACTACAACCAACTCGATGAGCGCTACGCGAACAAGCCCTATGGCACCGACGATATCGGCGGCTACGGCTGCGGCCCGACCTGCATGGCAATGGTAGTGTCTTCCCTCACGGACGATCTGGTCGATCCTGTGGAGATGGCAAAGTGGTCATATGAGCACGGTTACTGGTGCAGCGGAAGCGGTTCGTATCACGCGCTTATCCCGGCGGCTGCCGAAGCGTGGGGCCTGCCAGTCTCCGGCTGCACCGCATCGGAGCCGCAGCGGATCACGGACGCGCTTTCCAGCGGCAAGCTGGTCGTCGCCATCATGTCCGCCGGGCATTTCACTTCGTCCGGACATTTTATTGTGCTGCGCGGCGTCCAGAATGAAAAGATCCTCGTTGCCGACCCTGCCAGCCGGACACGCAGCGAACAGAGCTGGGAATTGTCCATCATTCTGAATGAAGCCAGCAAAGCCGCCGGTTCCGGCGGGCCGTTCTGGATCATCGGCTGAAATTCGCACCCGATCAGCACTGCTGACCGGGTGCTTTTTCATAATTTACGAAAAGTTCACAACTTCAAGTGGTCTTTTTGTCGTTTTGCGGTGCGTATTAAAGTAGAAGGATTTGGAGGACAAACCTATGAGGACAACCATCCAGCAGCTTGCAGAATTTCTAACCGCCTGCCGCGGGA
>CAKUJA010000189.1 GCA_934661135.1 uncultured Oscillospiraceae bacterium | reverse complement strand
CGCTCACATGGCACGTATCCAGACATACGCCGACCTGCTCCGGCATCGCCGCGCGGTCAAGAATCTCGCGCAGCTCCTCAAACCGCCCGCCGACCTCCGTTCCCTTTCCGGCCATCGTCTCAAGCAGCACAACCGTGCGCTGTCCCGCAAACATCACCTGATCCAGCGTCTCCGCCACGCGGCGAACGCCTTCCTCCATGCCCTGTCCCACGTGGCTGCCGGGATGGAGGTTGTAGTAGTTTTCGGGTACAAATTCCAGCCGCTTCAGATCGTCCGCCATCGTCTGCCGCGCAAATTCCAGCGTCTTATCCTCCTTTGCGCACGGGTTCACCGTATATGGCGCGTGTGCAACCAGTGTGCCGATCGTCCCCTCCGCCTGCATCGCGCAGAGCGCTGCCGCGTCCGCAGTATCCACCGCTTTTGCCGCGCCGCCGCGCGGGTTGCGCGTAAAAAACGCGAACGTATTCGCGCCGATCGACAGCGCTGTTTTTCCCATATGCATAAATCCCTTTGACGATGACAGATGGCACCCGATGGTTAACATAACATCCCCTCTGTTTCATTTCTGATTGTTGCCAGTATAGCATATCCGCCGTCTCTTTGCAATTCTCCTTGTCTTTATGCCTTCCCCATAGTAAAATAGAAAAAACTGAACGGAAACGGAGACGATCCTATGCCGCGCGCCGAAAACCAAAAGCTGAAGCTGCTCATTCTCAAGCAGATTTTCGAGACCGAGACCGACGAAAACCATCCGCTCAACGCGCAGCAGCTCATCGAGCTGCTTGCCAAATATGGCATCCGTGCCGAGCGGAAAAGCATCTATTCCGACATCGAATGTCTGCGCGACTTTGGCCTGGACATTGAGCAGCGCCTTGGCACCAACGGCGGCTACTATCTCGCCAGCCGCGCCTTCGAGCTTCCCGAGCTGAAGCTGCTGGTCGACGCGGTGCAGTCCTCCAAATTTCTCAGCGAAAAGAAGTCGCTTCAGCTCATCGCCAAGCTCGAGACGCTCGCCAGCCGCTATGACGCCAAGTCGCTCCGCCGGCAGGTCGTTGTCTCCGGCCGCGTGAAAACGATGAACGAGAGCATCTATTATAACGTCGACCGTCTCCACGAAGCCATCGCGCAGAACAGCCAGATTTCCTTCCGCTATTTCGACTGGGATCTCCACGGTGAGCGCCGCTACCGTCCCGGCCAAACTCTCGCCAGTCCCTATGCGCTCTGCTGGCAGGACGAAAACTACTACCTGATTGCCCATACCTCCCGCCACGGCCTGACGCACTACCGCGTCGATAAAATGACCTCCATCACCCAGACCGGCAAGCCGCGCGTACTCGGCGCGGAGTATGCCGCGCTTGATCTCTCCAACTACGGCAAAAATGTGTTCGGAATGTTCGGCGGCACGCACCAAACGGTCAAGCTCCGCTTTGAAACCGCACTTGCCGGCGTCGTCATCGACCGCTTCGGCCGCGATGCCATGCTTGTCCCCGACGGCGACGCGCATTTCACTTATACCGCCGATGTCGCCGTCTCGCCGCAGTTCTTCGGCTGGCTCGCCGGCTTCGGCAGCCGCGTCAAAATTCTGCATCCGGCGCAGGTTGCAGAAGATTATGTAAACTATATCAAATCCACGCTCGATACCTATCTCTAAAAAAGCGGCTCCCTCATTCGAGGGAGCTGCTCCAGCGTGTCAAAAAAGCCTTTTTGCCCCGCTGCCCGTCCAGCTTTTCAAACTTAAAAAGTTTGAAAAGCTGCTTGATTGAACGCGAAGGGGGCTCTTTGC
>CAKUJA010000188.1 GCA_934661135.1 uncultured Oscillospiraceae bacterium | reverse complement strand
GAGGAAGATCAGGTCCGAAAGTACCGGAATCAGGTGAAACGGAACATTGACTATTTCGAGATTTCGGAGGACTACGCGGCCAATCTGGAGCAGCTGGACGAAATTGTCGATCTCATGGTGGAAACGCTCTGCTCGACGCGCCCGACTCTGTCGGTTGCCGGGGACAATCTCCCGGCTTCGCTGGTCAAGGAACGGCTGCTCAAAATCAACTGTATGCACATCCAGTACGTCATGGACAGCCTGAAATCCAACACCACGCCTGTACGCAACATCAAGCGCTATCTGCTGACCGTGCTGTTCAACGCCCCCGCCACCATCGACCACTACTACTCAGCGCAGTTCCGGCACGAATACTACCAGCAGGCTCAGAAAAGCCGATTAGAGTCATAAAGAAAGACGTTTCTCTCGAAAAATAAAGCGACAGATTCGCAAAAACTAGAAATCAATCGCTATTTTTTGAAAATAAAACGACTTTCTACGCATAAATTGCTTGTTTTTTGGAAAATGCTATGCTAAATTAAGCATAGTAAAGGAGTGATAAGCCATGTTGCCGGAAGAATTGGTTGCATTGGTGAAAAAGGTACAAAGAAGCCAGGCAGAGGGACCGGGGCTTGAAGTCAAAACAGCCCATGAAGATTGCCCGAAGCTCTACGATACCCTGTCCAGTTTTTCCAATCAGGCAGGCGGCGGAACGATTCTTTTCGGTTTATCGGAAAAAGAGAACTTTGCCGTCATCGGTGTAAAGGATGTACAGTCTCTGCAAAAAAGCGTAACAGAGCAGTGTACCGATCAGATGCATCCGCCCATTCGAATGGTCTTTACTGCGGCGGAAATCGACGGAAAGATGGTTTGCGCTGCTGAAATCCCCGGATTGGATATTGCGGAACGGCCCTGCTATTATAAGGGGCGCGGCCGGGTGAAAGGTTCTTATATCCGGGTGGGAGACGGCGATTTTGTAATGACGGATCTGGAACTGTACAGCTTTGAAGCCTTTCGCCGTCATCTGCATGACGATGAGCGTCCTATTGAGCGCGCCAATATGGAATGGCTTGACACGGATGCGGTAGCTGCTTACGTTCTTCAAAAAAAGCAGGCGCGGCCCGGTTTTGCCAAGCTGACAGAGGAGCAGATCAACGAGCTGCTTTGTATTACGGCAAAGGGAGTTCCAACGCTGGCGGCTGTGTTGAATTTTGGTCTCTATCCGCAAGGCCTGCTCCCGCAGCTTGCCATTACAGCGGTGGTTGTTCCCGGCATGACGATGGGCGATATGCAGGGCGCAGCCCGTTTCCTGGATAACAAACGAATGGAGGGAACGCTCAACAATATGCTGGAAGAAGCTCTGGCATTTTGTGCCCGCAACATGAAACGCCGGACGATTATTAACGCACAGACCGGCAAACGGGAGGATGTTACGGAATATCCTTTGACCGCTATTCGCGAAGCTGTCCTGAACGCGCTGATTCACAGGGATTACAGTCAATATACCGAGGGAACGCCCGTTCAGATTCTCTTTTTTGACGACCGTCTGGAAATTCATAGCCCCGGCTGCCTGTATGGCCGTTTGACAGTCGATCAATTGGGAACAGCTCGACCGGATCTGAGAAATCCCACGTTGGCCGTTATGGCGGAAACGTTAACGGCTGCCGAGAACCGTTACTCCGGTATCCCCACCATCCGGCGTGAGATGGCGTCCTACGGTTTGCCTGCACCTGTGTTTGAAAATCGACGGGACGAATTTGTCGTCACGCTAAGAAACCGGGCGGAACAGCCGGAAACGTCTTCGGAAGTTTTCTATCCTTCTGCGGAA
>CAKUJA010000187.1 GCA_934661135.1 uncultured Oscillospiraceae bacterium | reverse complement strand
CCACAGAAACGGCATTCTCGTCTCTGAATAAGACCCGCCTCAAGGTGTTGACGGACAACGGAAACAAGCGGGCAGCGCTGGCGCTCAAGCTGTCCGAAGATTATGACAAGCTGATTTCCACCATCCTGATCGGCAACAATATCGTCAATATCATGGTGGCGTCCATCGGCACACTTCTGTTCGTCGGACTTTACGGCGACATCGGCGCGACCGTTTCCACCATTGTGGTCACGGTCGTTGTCCTGATCTTTGGCGAGATCACCCCCAAAAGCGTTGCAAAGGACACGCCGGAGCGCTTCGCCATGTTCAGTGCGCCCTTTATCCGGCTCTGGATTTGGGTGCTGACCCCGCTGAATTTTCTCTTTTCCCAGTGGAAAAAGCTGGTTTCCCGCTTCTTCAAGACAGATGACGATGCAAAAATGTCCCACGAGGAGTTGCTTCTTTTTATGGAGGACGTAGAGCAGGACGGCGGGATTGACGAAAACGAGGGCGAGCTGCTGCGCAATGCTCTTGAGTTCCGCGACCTGACGGCGGCAGAAATTCTGACCCATCGAATCGACTTGGAGGCCGTGGACATCGGCGAAAGTCACGAGGAAATTGCCAGAGCCTTTACGCAGTCCCGCTTTTCCCGCCTACTGGTCTACCGGGATACTATCGATCAGATCGTCGGCGTTCTTCATCAGAAGGACTTCTATATCAACGGCAAGATGACGGATCAGCCTATTACGGAGATCATGACGGAGCCGCTGTTCGTCTATCAGCACACGAAGATCCGGGATATTTTGAAAATGCTCCAGCATCAGAAGTCCCACGTCGCCGTAGTCGTAGACGATTTTGGCGGCACGCTTGGTATTGTTACGATGGAGGATATTCTGGAAGAACTGGTCGGTGAAATTTGGGACGAACACGACGAGGTGGAAGAAGATTTTGAAAAGCTGGACGAGAATACCTACCGCGTGGACTGCTCCGTCAGCTTAGAGGATTTTATGGAATTCTTTGATGTCAAACTGAAATCGGACAGCGTTTCCGTTGGCGGATGGGTCATGGAGCAACTAAACAGAGTCCCGGTCAAGGGTGAATCTTTTCATGTTCAACATCTGGAGATCACGGCCTCTGAGCTGAGTGCATACAGAGTGTCGTCCATTACTGTCAGGCAATGTGACTCTATTTTAGAATGTGCGCAATAACAGCGTGGAGGGGATATGGCTAAAAAAACACAGGGTACTGACACCAAACAGCACGATATTGCTGCACCGCCGGAGAACAGGCCGCTCGACAAAAGCATTGTTCGATACATCATTCGCGCATTGCTGCTGATTATTCTTTTTGCTTGGGCTTTAATGAACCTCGATGCCGTAATGAAATTTCTCGGAAAAGTGATCTCACTGTTCTCACCGTTTCTAATTGGTGGAGGTATCGCTTTTCTAATCAATGTTGTCCTTAACCCACTTGAACGTTGCTGGAACAAGGTATGCAAAAAAGCCCCTGCAAAGCTGGCAAGACCCGTTTGTCTCACTTTAAGTGCTGTTCTTGTGTTTGGGATTTTGTTTGCCGTAGTGTTTATGATGATTCCGAGTCTGCGGGAATCCGGCGACGAGTTTATTCAGAACATTCCGTTTTATGTTGATGAAATTGGGCGCTGGTGGGCAGATACTGTTCACTTTGCAGCAAAGTACAACATCGTTTTGCCGGAATATGCAATCGACTCCGATCTGCTGATTGAGAAAATTACGACCTTTATCAACGACGAAGGCAGCGGAATCATTACAGTAACATGGGGCGCGGCTACATCCATCCTTTCCGGCTTGGTTGACG
>CAKUJA010000186.1 GCA_934661135.1 uncultured Oscillospiraceae bacterium | reverse complement strand
ACGAGAAAAGGCCGCTGCGCCGCTTTTCCAAGGGGATGCAGAAGCAGGCGGCCTTCTGGCTTGCCATCTGCGCCAAACCCGACTACTTGATTCTCGACGAACCTGTCGACGGTCTCGATCCGGTCATGCGCCGCCAGATTTGGAGCATCATCATGGAGGATGTTGCCGCGCATGAAACGACCGTGCTCGTCTCGTCGCACAACCTGCGCGAGCTGGAGGACGTCTGCGACCACGTCGGCGTCATGCACCAGGGCAAGCTGCTGCTCACACGCAGTCTCTCCGATCTCCAGGATAATATGGTCAAGGTGCAGCTTGTCACGGAATATCCCATCCCTGCCTCGCTCAACATCGTCCACAGGGAGCAGGTCGGCCGCATCCAGACGCTCATCGTCCGCGGCGATCAGGACACCGTGCAGCAGACGCTTGCGCAGTGCCATCCGATGCTCTGCGATCTGCTGCCGCTGAGCCTGGAAGAAATCTTCATCTATGAACTGGGAGGTGTCGACTATGACGTCAAAAACATCGTACTTTGAGCCGGCGCTGTTCCTGCGCGGTTTGAAAAAGACCTTTCCGGTCTGGTTTGGCTATCTCGTGCTCTGGCTGCTGTTCCTGCCGCTGAATATTCTAAACGAATTTCAGCGGGATCCCTCCATCGCCGACATCTACGGCATGATCTGCCCCTGCACGGTCGCGTCCGTGGTCACCACTGCGGTGCTTGCCCTTGCGCTGGCATGGACGCTGTTCCACTTCCTGTTCCGAACAACCACGGCCTACGACATCGCCGCGCTTCCTGTCCGGCGCGAGAGCCTGTTCCTGACAAATTTCCTCTGCGGTCTCGGCATCGCGTTCGCCGCCCATCTGCTCATTGCGCTTGTGACCTTCGCCGCTACCGCCATTGTCGGAATACCGGCGTTTGGTGTCTGTATGCAGTTTCTGGCCGGTTCCATGCTGTCGTTCCTCGGCTTCTTCGGCTTTGCCGTCCTGATTGCCATCATTGTCGGCAATGCCGTCGCCATGCCGCTGATCTATATCGTCCTCAACTTCGCAGCCTTTGCGGTTGTCATGATCGTCACCGAGCTTCTCACGCGCTTCGTCTACGGTCTCGGCGAGGTCTCCGAATCCGTGCTCTACATTGCCATGATCCTCTCCCCGCTGACGCTCGTCTTTGGCGGCAACGTTCAGGTCGTCTACGGCTGGAATGAGAGCTACACACAGCGCGTCGGCGTCACCATCGGCGGCTTCTCCTATCTCTATATTATCGCCGCCATGGGTCTCATCAGTGCAGTCGTCGCCTTCTTCCTGCTGCGCAAACGCGAAATGGAACGCAGCGGCGATGTCGTCGCCATCCGCGCGCTCCGTCCGGTATTCCTCTATCTGTTCTCTGTTGGCTGTGCGCTGGTCATCGGCTATGTGCTCGCCATGTTGAGCAGTAATTCGCAGTACAATTTCCCCATCATGCTCCTGCTTCAGCTTGTCGGCGCCTTCCTCGGCTACTTTGCCGCGCAGATGATGCTGCAAAAGTCCGTGCGCGTCTTTACCGGCAAGCGCACCTGGATTGGCTTCGCTGCGCTCTGCTTTGTCCTCGCCGCAACGTTCTCCGTTGCGCGCTTCGACCTGTTCGGATACAGCAAAAAGGTGCCGGACGCGCGCAGCGTCAAGGTCGTCTCCTTCGATCATACGCGCGTCTCCGACAAAGCGGACATCGAAGCCGTTGTCGCTCTGCACCAGCAGGTTGTCGCCCAGCAGCACACCCAGCTCTCCCTTCTGCAAAACGAGCCGTATAATTCCAGCTACCTCGAGTTCGACTACGTGCTGAACGACGGCAGCAC
>CAKUJA010000185.1 GCA_934661135.1 uncultured Oscillospiraceae bacterium | reverse complement strand
GCGGCGGGCGTATAGCCCGCCGTTTTTTTATGTTTCTTTTCGATGACAGGTTTTGCATAAAGGCCACCTGAAAAGCCGAACCTATTGTTTCTGAAAAACAGAATCAAGCCGGAGGGGTTGGAATGAAGTTCGCTATCTACAGCCGCAAAAGCAAGGCGACCGACAAGGGTGAGAGTATTGGCAATCAGGTGGAAATGTGTAGAAACTATATCAACGCCAACGCACCGGGAGAAGAACACGAGTTTCTGATCTACGAAGACGAGGGCTTCAGTGGCAAAAACACCAAGCGTCCAGAGTTCCTGCGTATGATGCAGGATGCGAAGAAAAAAGCGTTCCAGCAGGTCGTAGTGTACCGTCTGGACCGAATCAGCCGCAACATCGTAGATTTCATGACCATCACCGAGAAATTACAAAGCAGCGGCATTGGCTTTATCAGCATTAACGAGCGTTTCGACACTACCACGCCCATAGGGCGCGCCATGATGCAGATCGCCGCCGTATTTGCCCAGCTGGAACGGGAAACGATTGCGGAACGCGTACAGGATAATATGCTGATGCTGTCCTATACCGGCTGCTGGCTGGGCGGAAAGACCCCTTTTGGATTTTCCAGTGAACGAATTTTCCAGAATAAAGAACTTGGCATTGAAAAAAGCTACTCGCGGCTTGTCCCCAATGAAGATATGAAGATCGTCCGTTTGATTTTTGAACGGTATGAAGCGGCGGGGTCTTTTCATGCCGTGCAGGTTTATTTGCATGAACGTCAGCTGATGGCGAAAAACGCCAGCCAGACGACGGATTTTTTCATTCGAAATTTGCTGTCAAACCCCGTATATTGCGTGGCGGATGAAACTGCCAGAAGCTATTTTGAGTCGCTGGGCGCCAAGGTGGCAGGGGAAGATGCACTTTGGGACGGACGGCACGGAATTATGCCCTATAACCGGCATTCGGAAAAACGGGTGGGAACCTTCCAACGGGAAATTTCAGAATGGGTGCTGGCAGTCGGTGAGCATGAGGGCGTCATCGAAAGCGAACGCTTTGTGCGAATCCAGTAGCGAATTGCCGCAAACAAAGAAAGGTATAACAGCTTTTCCAGCACGACCAACGATTACGCCCTGCTGTCCGGCCTTTTGTATTGCGCCAAATGCGGAAAGCGAATGTACACCAAACCGCAGAATAAAAAAGGCAGAGGGGCCAGCGCTGCAAGCTGGTTCTATGTTTGCGAAACCCAAAAGAAGTATACCAGCAAGGCCTGTTCGTGCAAAGCGGTGCTGGGCCGCAGAATTGATGAAGCGGTGCTGAAAGCCTTTGACGAAGCTTTCGTGCCTGAAACGGAATTGTCGGCTCAACTTGAAAATCTTCGCCCTAATCATCTCAGGAAAAAAGAAGAAGGCGTGGAAAAGGCGCGCCTGGAAAACCGAAAGATGGAGATTGACAAAGAGCAGCATACGCTTTACGGTGTTATGGGAGCAATGATGATGGAAAAAGGGGATGACTGTGCCGAAATTCAGCTCTACAAGCAGCAGGTTTTTGAACTGACGGACGAGCTTTTGAAAATCAACGAAAGACTGGCAGCCTTGGCCGAAGAGACGGATCAGTCCTAAGAACAGGAAAAAATCTACCAAACCATCTGCAATCTCTGGAACGGCAGCTTCGGAGAAGGCTTTCGCAAAGAACCGATTCCCGTGCAAAGAGACAAAATCAAGCAAGTCCTGCAGCGGGCGGAGTGGGATGGAGAAAAGCTGCGGTTGTTTTTGCAGGGGACATGATGAAACGCCTTTGAAGAACTGATAGAATGGACGAACTTATAGGAAGATAGCATCTGCTATCGCCCGTTCGTCAAAACGGACGCAGGTAGCATCCATTTCGATGAAGGGCGCGTTGGAGCGAAAGGGCGTTCCTGGGC
>CAKUJA010000184.1 GCA_934661135.1 uncultured Oscillospiraceae bacterium | reverse complement strand
CAACTCCCGGATGCAAAGCTGGTGGTCATGAGCGGTCTGCTTCTGCCCGGCCGCAGCGAATACCGGGAGCTTACCGAGGAAATCAATACGGCGCTGGAGGCGCTCTGCGAAGAAACGGACTACCTCTGGTTTGTGGACGCATCGGCGATGACATGGGACGGACAGCACTATGCAGAGGAGCTATTTATCGAAGACGGCATTCACCTGAACCACGAAGGGCAACTTCTGTGGATGCGGGACTATATCCGCCCCATGATCGAAACGCTGGTTTCCGGATTTGATTTGACGCAGGTGCAAAAGGAGGGCTGAGAATGCAGGCGATTCGACTGAAAGCGGAGCATTTATTTGACCCCGTTGGCGTGGACTTCGTTGCACCCCGGCTTTATTGGAATTGCAGCGGCGGCAGAAAACAGACCGCCTATCAAATCGTTGCCGCCGATGACAGCGGCAGCACCCTATGGGACAGCGGCAAAGTAGAAAGCGCCGCCATGTGCGTAAAATGGGGCGGCGCTCCCGTGCCGCCGAAAACGAAGGTTTTTTGGAAAGTGCGCCTTTGGGATGAGGATGCCGCGGTGGGCGATTGGAGCGAAGCGTCCTTTGAAACGGGCATCGGCACATGGAGCGCTAAGTGGATCACCGGCAATTATACGGTCAATAAGAAAGAACGCTATCCTGTGGACTGCTTCCGCAAAGTTTTTCGCGCCGCCGATATAAAAAAGGCGCGGCTGTACATGACCGCCTGCGGATTATATGAGGCAGCCATCAACGGGCAGCGTGTGGGCGATTTCGTTCGCGCCCCCGGCATTACGGACTACCGCAAGCGGGTACAGTACCAGACCTACGACGTGACTGCCCTGCTGCAAGACGGCGAAAACACCCTGACAGTGCAGCTTGCCGACGGCTGGTATCGCGGTTTCTGCGGCGCGTGGGGGCTGAAAAATCAGTACGGCACGGAAACGAAGCTGCTGGCGCAGATGGAGCTTACTCGCGCCGACGGCAGCACACAAACCGTTGTTACGGACGAAAGCTGGGACTGGTCGAACGACGGTTCTATCCGCTTTGCCGACAACAAGGACGGCGAAATCGTAGACGCACGGAAAGCGCCGACCTATTCCGGCAAGGCGAAGCTCACAAGCCATCCCGTCACGCCGACTGCATCCAACAATGTTCCCGTCACGGAGCATGAGCGGCTGAAAGCAAATCGGCTCACCACGCCGTCCGGCGAGACCGTGCTGGACTTCGGGCAGAACATCGCGGGCTATGCGGAATTTACCGTAACCGCCCACGCGGGACAGACGATCAAGCTGCGCTTCGGGGAACTGCTGGACGAGAATGGTGAATTCACCCAGAAGAACATCCAGTGCGCCAATAAGAACATCACAACACCTTTGCAGCAGGTCATCTACACCTGCAAGGAGGGCGAAAATCACTACAAAACCACCTTTGCCATCTTCGGTTTTCAGTATGTGCTGGTAGAAACCGATGTGGCATTTCAGCCGGAGGATTTCACTGCCATTGCGGTCTACTCCGACATGGAGCGCACGGGCTTTTTTGAAAGCTCCAACGCGCTTCTCAATAAGTTTGTTGAAAACACCGTCTGGAGTGCCAAGAACAACCATGCCGACCTGCCCACCGACTGCCCCACAAGGGAGCGCCACGGCTGGACAGGCGACGCGCAGATCTTCTGCCCTACGGCAAGCTATCTCTTTGACTATCTTCCTTTTGCGGAAAAGTATCTGAACGATGTCTACGACTGGCAGGCGAAAAACGGGTGCCTGCCCCAGATCGCGCCGGAGGGCGGCACGGACTTTTATATGCGTGCCATGAATGGCTCTGTGGGCTGGGCGGATGCCGGGGTGCTGATGCCGTATGTGCTTTGGAAGCAATACGGCGACACAAATGTTTTGAAAAAGTATCTGCCCGGAATGCGGCGCTACGCCAAATTCATGCAGAACCGCTGCGGCAAATGGTATCCCACCGCCAAACGGACGGG
>CAKUJA010000183.1 GCA_934661135.1 uncultured Oscillospiraceae bacterium | reverse complement strand
ACCTTGATGTTGTCTTCTATACCTGCGAGCTTTCCGAGCTCGGCTTCTACTACAACACCCTTGCTGTGTGCGTATTCTACGACTTCCTTTGTAAGACGCATGTTTTCTTCAAAAGGATGCTTCGAACCGTCGATCATTACGGAAGTGAATCCGTCATCTACACATTTCTTACATATGTCGAAATCTTCACCGTGATCGAGGTGGAGCGCGATGTCAAGACCTGTATCCATTATAGCAGCTTCTACCAGCTTTAAAAGATATGCAGGTTTTGCGTACTTTCTCGCACCTGCGGAAACCTGCAGGATCAGAGGAGCCTTTTCTTCCTGTGCAGCTTCTACTATACCCTGAATGATCTCCATGTTGTTGACATTGAATGCACCTACTGCATAATCCTGTGTCAATGCTTTTTCAAACATCTCTTTTGTAGTAACTAGAGCCATGATTGCCTCCTTATTAAATGGTTCTACTCAGTTATAATATTTAAGATCTCTTCTTGCAAAGAGCTAATTGGTATCTCGTATGTGCCGGCTTTGATAGATGATTCTTTGCCGGAGCTTGTGATATATTCCTCAAATTCGGACTTAGATGATATGAGTCCTGCATCATATATCTTCTGCGCCACAGTCGAAGCTGTGTCTGAGTCCTCGATGGTCACTGATATTTTCTCCTTTTCAGCAGAAGCCGGTTCTGTCGTCGTCGTTTCTGCTGTTGCCGCGGCCTGTTTGGCAAGCTTTGCGGGATAGTCCATGATGGCCCCGATCCTCGTGTATATTATCAGCGCAGCTACTGCTAGTATTATAAGTACGATTATTATATCATTTTTATTGTAAAAAAAGTCCTTTAATTTTTTCATCCATATACTCCTTAACAAGACAAGTATGCAGCAGTGACGAAAATACGGGCAAAGTGGATCTGCCTGAGATTTACTGTCATTGCATACATATATACTTTAACATATTTCAGAATCTTTCTCAAATCCAAACGATATGATTTTGATGAAAATTTCTTCACAATGAATCGGATCCTCTGCAGAGCAGGTATGCGCCCGCTTTTGTGCCACTTCTGGCACAAAAGCGGGCGCTCAGACACCGGGCGCGCACTGTGCACGCCCGGTGGGCAGAACGTGCAGAGCATGATGGAGACCCTTGGATCAAAACGGGTCTGCGTTTTGCAAAACGCTCAAACGCAGTGGATGCAAGGGGAGAAATGAAGTGTGCCGGCTCTTTGCATAAAAAAATAAAATAAAGTATGCCATAATGGCACAGAAGTTGCTTTATATATCGGTGAAACATCAGGTACAGTTGTTTCAGGAGAAATAATGATCATATTTACTATTGGAGGTGCAGAGATGAAAGAGTATATGCCTTACGGGCAGGAACAGCCTTATATCAAAGCCGGACCGTTCAAGATCCGTCTTCCGTTCATACATTATCGTTTTGAGATCGCAGACTACATACAGGGGCTGCTGATGTGCGCTGTATGTCTTGGTGCGATACCTCTTCTGCAGGAAAACCTGGGGATGCCGTTCAGCGTTGCCCTGGCGATCGTCACATTGAATGGTTTCCTGTATACATGGCACACTTTCCTGGGTGACCCGGTAGTTCCCGGATGGATAACTCCGGCGATACCTCTTCTGGTCGCATACTGCCTCACTTTCCCTGAAGGACAGGCCAGGATGCAGGCACTGTGCGCATTTGAGATAACTCTCGGTGTGTTCTCGATAGTTCTCGGTGTTACAGGGATAGCAGGAAAGCTCGTAAATCTTATCCCGCCGGCAATCAAGTCCGGCGTAATACTCGGGGCAGGTATATCGGCTATATATATGATATTCAGCGATGATACGAAGTTCGCGGCAATGCCTTATACGACTACGATCTGTCTGGTAATAGCATTTTACCTGCTGTTCTCGAACGGATTCAAGAGACTGAGCACTAAGAACAAATTCTTTGAGACTATAGCCAACCTGGGGATCCTTCCTGCAGTACTGATCGCAGTCA
>CAKUJA010000182.1 GCA_934661135.1 uncultured Oscillospiraceae bacterium | reverse complement strand
AGAAGAAGCTATCGCACTGGCAAACGATACCGATTATGGTCTTGCCGGAGCAGTATTCACAAATGATCATATGAGAGCTGTAAGAGTTGTGAAGGAGATCCGTGCAGGTATCACCTGGATCAACTGCTACAACCCTTGCTTCGTGGAAGGTCCGTGGGGCGGATACAAAATGTCCGGCATCGGCAGAGATCTCGGGGTACACGGTCTTGAGGAATATCAGGAAGTCAAGCAGATCAACGACTGCCTCAATCCCGGACTCCCGAGCTGGTATACGAACTAATAATGCATCCAGATGCTCGATAACGCCGCAGCTATGCATATACATAACACAGAAATCCGGCTTTTTGAGTTTTCACAGCATAATTGCCAAACAGAGACGGGACAGTAGCCACACTGTCCCGTTTCTGTTTGTTTCTGATCGTTATGCAATACGTTACACCCGGTAGCAAAAAATCTTGTGATATGGAACGTTGTTTTGCTGTGTATTACTTCGCTCAGTCTGCGACTTTTGTTCTGTAGATGAATTTGACCGATCCATCCATGCCGTCGGGCACCTGAGTGAACGTGTTGTACTGTTTTCCTGCTTTTATCACTGCATCAGCGCTGTTTACAGTTCCCTTGAGTTCGCTGTTGTAAAGGCTTACGATCTTTGCGATGCCCTGCTGATAGAACTTCTGCATTCCCTCATTGAGCGTCTTCGATCCTGCATCGAGCTGATTTATACCGCTTATCAGAAGCCCTGAATTGTCGTTGAGCTGCGACATTCCTGCTGCCAGCTCCTCTGCTCCGGCTGCGAGCTTTGTCTGTCCTGCTGCAAGCTTCTTTGCTCCGGCTGCTATCTCGTTCGCATTTGAAGTGAGAGATTTAGTTTCTGCCGTAGCATCGTCGAGACCTTTCTGCAAGCCTGCGACTCCTGCCTGAACTGCTGCCGTGCCATTGACGAGACCCGGATTTTCCTCCGTGCCGTCTCCGACAGTTATCTCTGTGTATATCGCATTCAACCCGCTGTCGAGACCTGCAGTGCCTGCGATGAGTTTCTCATCGACTTTTATCCCATTCTGGCATTCTATCGACTTATCTATTGCGCCCGCGATAGAAGTGTACTCCTCATCAGTCAGCTTGCCTGCTGCCTTGAGGCCTTCAAGTGCAGTCTTTGCACCATTGAGATACTGCAGGCTGGCACCTTTTGCCTTTACTATCCCATCCTGAAGATTTGCAACACCATTCTTTATACTATTGGAAACTGCCAGCACTCCCGGATTTGCTTCGGTGCCGTCTCCTGTATCGAACGCCGTCTTGAGATCTGCTGCGCCTGTCGTCAGCTTGCTGCTTCCTTCTGACAGCTGAGCAACTCCCGTTTTCATTTTCTCGAGATTGGTGCTCAGCGCTTCTGAAAATTCTGCTGTTCCCTGTTCGAGTCCCAGGCTGCCGCTCAATGCATCTGCAAAATTGAGGCTGAGGTCTGAAGCTCCTTTATTCAGCTTGCTGACTCCCGTGGAAAGAGCTGCCGAACTTGTGCTGAGCTTGTGTATACCTGCATACAGAGTGTTCGTACCGCTCATCAGTTCCTTTGCCGCACTGTCCAGCTCCTCGATCTGTCCGTCGAGATCCATCGAGGAAAGCTTGTCAGTGTCGATATCCTGGAAGAAATCGTTAGTGACTACAGTCATCAGATCTTCCGGAGTGAATTCTTCAGCATCACCTGTGATTTCAACTGTGCTTCCGAATCCGAGCTCAGACTCCGAAAGACCCAGACTTTCCGCAACTCCCGGAGCAGCCATTCCGACGATGAATGACTTTTCTCCGTCATCGATCACTTTGCCGCTGCTTACTGTGATATTCTCAAAGCAGTCGTTTTCTATGATCATGCCTGTAAGCACGACGAACGGAACCTTTACATCACTGCCGTTCACATTGACAGTCTCATTGTTCTCGTAGCTGATAACGATCCTGACCTTTCCGCTTTTGCCTTCAAGATCCTTTCCTGCCACTTCCTTGTCGTCGAGATAATATTTTACACTCATGGAGACCGGAGCTTCCTTGT
>CAKUJA010000181.1 GCA_934661135.1 uncultured Oscillospiraceae bacterium | reverse complement strand
GCGCTCATCCAGTTCGTCTGCTCGGGGTCGTGGCAGAACTTGTCGGGATGACCGAAGGACGGGTCCTGCGCGGCGATCTTGCGCCACATATCCCAGCCGCCGCCCGGCTTGAGCTCGGTGTTGTAGGCTGCCGGCTCATTCTGGCTGCCCATCGAAGAATTCTCCACACAGCCGCCGTTTGTAATGAACACAAGGTCGTTCTCCGTCAGGTCAATCGCGTCCTCCTTGCCGTCGCGCAGCACATCGATACGCTTTGCCAGCTTGTGCGTCTTGTCACTGCAATCAAACTCCACGTTCACAACCTGCACGCCGTAGTGGAACTGCACGCCGAACCCTTCGAGGTACTTCACCATCGGCAGAATCATCGACTCATACTGGTTGTATTTTGTGAACCGCAGCGCCGTGAAATCGGGCAGACCGCCGATGTGGTGGATATACCGCTGGATATAGAGCTTCATCTCCAGCGCACTGTGCCAGTTCTCAAAGGCAAACATCGTGCGCCAGTAGAGCCAGAAGTTCGAGTTCAGCACCTCCTCGTCGAAGAAATCCGTGATCTTCTTGTCCTGAAGATCTTCATTCGGCGTGAAGAACAGCTTCATAATCTCCATCGCACCCTTGTCGGAAATGCCAAACTTACCGTCCGTATGCGCATCCTGCCCGCGGTTGACTGTCGCGCGGCAGAGCGAGTAGTTCGGGTCCTCCTTGTTCAGCCAGTAATACTCGTCGAGTACGCTCACGCCCTCCGTCTCAATCGACGGAATCGAGTGGAACAGATCCCACATGACCTCGAAATGGTTGTCCATCTCACGGCCGCCGCGCATCACGTAGCCGAGATTCTCAAACTTATAGCCGTCGCACGCACCGCCGGGCAGCTTGCCCTTTTCAAGCACGTGCACGCGCTCCCCCTTCATCTGGCCGTCGCGCACCAAATAGCACGCCGCCGTCAGCGCCGCCAGGCCGCTGCCCACAATGTAGGCCGACTTGCTGTCCACGCCTTCCGGCTTTTTCGGTCTTGCAAACGCTTCATAGTTACCGCTCGAATAATACATCATTCATAACCTCCAATTCAAATTCCGCCGTTGTTTTATTCTTTTCTCCTGATGGTTTGAGTATACTCCGGCGGCCATAATTGCACAATAAACAGAAAATCGCCTGTGATAAGAAACTTATCACAGGCGTTCAAATTGTCTAAAATTTTATCAAATCGCGTCGTTTGATGGAGCCTTGTCAATCCGCAGCCGTTCCAGCGCTGCTGCGACGTTTCCATGCATCACCTGCGCCAGCCGGTCGACAATCACCTCCGGGTCGCCCTTCATGTCATTTTTAATCCAGTCGAGCATCAATCCCACAAAGGCATATTTATAAACCGTCGCCAGGAACTCCTGATCCTCCTCGCGGACAGACATTCCCTTCGCCTTTTCCCGCACCACGCCAATCAACAGCTCATACGTCAGCTTGTAGAGGTAATTTTCCACCTGCTCCCGGCTGACCGAGTGGTAGACGTTCATAATAAACGGTTTGTTCTCCTGTACCGCCTCAAAAATCTGAAGCAATCCCTGCTGCCATGTGTCGTAGGTTTTCTGTCCGGCCAGCGCCCGACTCGCATCCTCCTCGCACGTCCATTCAATCAGATCATAAATATCCTTGAAATGGTAGTAAAACGTCATCCGGTTGATGCCGCAGTCCTCGGCAATGTCGTTGATCGTAATTTTATGCAGCGGCTTTTGCAGCAGCAGATGCTTGAGCGAAGCTGCCAATGCGCGCTTTGTAACTTGAGACATAGGCATCCCCCTTCTGCTCTGAGTATAGCATGAATTCCGCTCCGCCGCAAGTAAAACCCCGCCGCAGATCTCCGCGGCGGGGTTTGTTTACGTCTCGGCCGCTGCCGCTTTCGGCGCGGGCAGCCGGCGATAGCTGTGGACAAAATAGATGATTTCCGCAAGCGCGGTGATCGCCCAGGAAAAAGCATACAGCAGATACAACGATGGGATCGTGTGGAAATACGCGAAAATCGTATACACCCACACCACGCGGAACACGCACGATCCCATAATCACAACGAT
>CAKUJA010000180.1 GCA_934661135.1 uncultured Oscillospiraceae bacterium | reverse complement strand
CTCCAGTACATCATGATCCGGCTCCACTTCCGCATACAGCACATCGTTTTCCATGACCGAAAAGCGCACGAACTGCATCATCCTCTCGCGCTCCACATTCACCTTTTTTTCTATCGTCTGTATATCAAGCACGACAGGATCACTGTGCATCATCGAGATCCTGCCGCCCGTCTTGAAGCCCAGTATTATATAGCGCAGTATCCTGGTCTCCTTATATTCGTCACTTGAAAGGAAAACCCTGTAGATGCGCCTGAGATCATATGCAGATATCTTCTTCTCGATCGCCTCATAAACAGTTATCGCTTTCTGCGGATCCGTTTTTACTTCCATGCATCCGCCAAGCAGATTTGACTGGTATGCTTCTTCCCTGAATATGCCCGATGCCTTTTCCGTATAGTAATTCTCATATATACACGTGAGCAGTCCTTCAAAGGTCCCGTCATAAAGATAATCTATCATACTCATATCACCCCCGCTGACGCAAGCTTTTCCTGACGCGCTCCCTCTTCCAGCCTGTTCCAGCTGTTGTCAAACATGGAAAGCTGGAGGCCGTTTTCCATCTGAAGAATCGAATTTCTTATAGTCTCCTGCTCGAATCGCCTCTCTCCGTAATATCGGCCCGAACACGTGAGAAAATATTTCGCCCGTTTCAGCACGACTCCCATCTTTTTGAGATCATCGAATTTTACAGGCGCCAGCTTCCGCTGTCTGATTATACGGCGCGCCGAAACCGAACCGATCCCCGGTATGCGCATCAGCATCTCGTATGAAGCCCTGTTGATCTCGACAGGAAACTCCTCCAGATTCCTGAGAGCCCATGTGACTTTGGGATCGAGATCCGGATCGAGGTTCGCATTCTCTTCATTGAACAGTTCGCTCACCGTAAATCCATAAAATCTCAGCAGCCAGTCTGCCTGGTATATACGATGCTCCCTAGCAAGAGGCGGGGCAGTATTTCTGTCAGGAAGGATCGGAGAATCCATGACAGGTATATACGCCGAATAATAGACTCTCTTCATCTTGAATGTACGGTACAGATTTTCACTCGTGGTCAGTATGCTCTGGTCAGTCTCCCCTCCTGCTCCGATTATCATCTGCGTGGTCTGCCCTGCCGGCGCAAAAGTATGATCCGATCTCCCGTGCCGAGCCGACGGCACAGCATATCTTCCGTCCGCTGCCTGTGCAGTCATATCAAAGCCGCTGCCGCGACTGCCGTTTTTTCCAGGGCGGTCTACTGCCGCTTTCGCCACGCTGCCGGACGAAACCTTCCCGGCGCTGCTGCCGAGCACCTTCACTGCACTTAGATCCGGCACCTCGGTACTCCTGCCGTACGGATCCCCCAGATAATTTTCTGCTGTATTCAGCTGCTGTCCCTTGAACATCGTCCCCGGCCCCACCAGGGCGTTCCGTTCTATCAGAGAGTTCGTTATCTGACGCATCGGCGCGAATATCTGCTTCGCCTTTTTCTGCGGAGCAAACATCTCAAGACTTCTCGAAGTCGGCATCTCAATGTTCACACTCAGCCTGTCCGCTGCAAGACCTATCCTGTGCAGGATGGCAGATGAGACCCCCGGAATTATCTTCGCATGTATATATCCCGCGAAACCATATCTGTATCTAAGTATCTCAAGTGATTCCAGTATCCGCTCCGCTGTATGATCCGGTGACATATCTACCGCCGAGCTGAGGAAAAGTCCCTCTATATAATTGCGCCTGTAGAATTCGATCGTCAGACGCGCCAGCTCGTCCGGTTCAAAAGAAGCTCTGGGCAAGTCATTCGTCCTGCGGTTGATACAATATTCACAATCGTAAACACATTTATTTGTAAACAGCACTTTCAGCAGCGATATGCACCTGCCGTCTGCGCCCCACGTGTGACATATGCCGGCAGCATGCGCACTGCCTATCCTGCCGTCATTTCTTCGCCCTGCTCCGCTGCTTGAACATGACACATCGTATTTGGCACTGTCCGCCAGTATTTTCAGCTTTTCCATTATTCCCTGCATTCCACGCCTCCATGACATATTTTTTAGGTCTTTTTATTTTATCACTGCGCGAACACAAGTTCAATATCACAAACGTATGTTC
>CAKUJA010000179.1 GCA_934661135.1 uncultured Oscillospiraceae bacterium | reverse complement strand
ACCCTCATCCGTCTGCTTCGCAGACACCTTCCCCGGAGGGGAAGGCAATCCGCTGCGGCGGGGACGGGCGGACAGAGCCGTCCGCCCCTACGGGTGCGGCGGAAGATTGGAGGAACGGGCGGGCAGAGCCGTCCGCCCCTATGGGGTGCAGGGGAATGCAATCCGCGGCAGCGGGTAGATGGAGAGATCAGACGGAGCGGACGCTTCGGCAAAAGGAGGTAATTGATATGGCAAAACCCATTGTCGCCATTGTAGGGCGGCCGAATGTGGGAAAGTCGATGCTGTTTAACAAGCTGACCGGGCGTCGGATGGCCATTGTGGAGGATACGCCGGGCGTTACGCGCGACCGCATTTATGGCGATTGCGAGTGGAACGGCAGGAGCTTTTTGCTTGTCGACACCGGCGGTATTGAGCCGGGGACGGGCAGCGAGATGCTGAAGTTCATGCGCCGGCAGGCGGAGATCGCCATCGAGACGGCGACGGTCATTGTGATGGTGGTCGATGTGACGGTCGGTTTGACCGCAGCGGACGCGGAGGTCGCGTCGATGCTGAAGCGGTCGAAAAAGCCGGTGGTGCTGGCGGTCAACAAGTGCGACCAGACCGGCGGCGTCAATCCCGAGAGCTATGAGTTCTATGGACTTGGCCTTGGAGAGCCCATCGAGGTATCGGCGGTGCACGGCCACGGAACCGGCGATCTGCTGGATGCGTGTGTCGAGCAGTTCCCGGAGGACGACGGAGAGGAATACGACGAGGATGTCATCAAGGTCGCCATCATTGGCAAGCCGAACGTTGGCAAGTCGAGCCTGCTCAACCGGATTCTCGGCGAGGAGCGCGTGATTGTCTCGAACGTTGCGGGCACGACGCGCGACGCGATTGACAGCTATTTTGAAAATGAATTCGGCAAGTATCTGTTCATCGACACGGCGGGAATGCGCCGGAAGTCGAAGGTGGACGACGCGGTGGAGCGGTATTCCAATCTGCGGTCGATTTCGGCCATTGAGCGCGCGGACGTTTGCCTGATTCTGATCGATGCCAACGAGGGCGTCACGGAGCAGGATACGAAGGTTGCGGGTTTGGCACATGAGGCAGGCAAGGCGTGCATCATTGTCGTCAATAAGTGGGACGCGGTTGAAAAAGACACGAACACGATGAACGAGATGACGAACGATATTCGCCGCGACCTCAGTTATATGACCTACGCGCCGGTGGTGTTTCTCTCGGCGCTGACCGGACAGCGTGTGGACAAGCTGTATGAGATGATCAACGCGGTCTCGAACCAGAACTCCATGCGAATTACGACCGGGATGCTCAACAACATCCTCGAGGACGCAACGGCGCGCGTGCAGCCGCCCACGGACAAGGGCCGCCGCCTGAAGATCTATTATATGACGCAGGTTGGGGTAAAGCCGCCACATTTCGTGATTTTCTGCAACGACGCGCGGCTGTTCCACTTCTCATATCAGCGGTATCTGGAGAACCAGATCCGCGCGGTATTTGGATTGACCGGCACGCCGGTGAAGATCACAATCCGTCAAAAGGGCGACGACGCAGAGAAGTGAGTTAATGGCGGCGCTGCCGCGGAAATAAGAGGTGTGCGGCGCTGTCATGGGCGGAAAAATTTCGCAGATTCCGAAAAAAGTGCTTGCTTTTTTCGGGGAGTTCTGCTATTATAATGGTCGGCGTTTTGAGACGCCGCCTGACTTTCAATGGCAAGGAGGTGCAGTGATGGCAAAGTGCGATATTTGCGGCAAGGGCGTTACGTTCGGAATTCAGGTTTCCCATTCCCACAGACGTTCCAACAGAACTTGGAAGCCCAACGTCAAGCGCGTCAAGGCGATCGTTGACGGTACTCCGCGCCATGTGTATGTTTGTACAAGATGTCTGCGTTCGAACAAGGTTGAGCGCGCGATCTAAGTTTCATGACACAGAAAAAGACAAGCTGTAAGGCTTGTCTTTTTTTCTTGCAATTAGGGCGTATCTGAAAACTCTCAACGCACCCGGACAGCGGGTCTTTTTGCGGTGCGCCGCGTCATTTTTCCTTGAAATACGTCAGTATTCCTGTGGAAAAATGTCTTGCTCAACGCAAAAATCCCTCGCTGCCGGT
>CAKUJA010000178.1 GCA_934661135.1 uncultured Oscillospiraceae bacterium | reverse complement strand
CGCGCGATGCGGTTCGCGGCGGTCGTGTAGAAGCTGTTGCCGGAGAAGAACGTTCTCGGTTCGGCCTCCGTGACGATGTTGCCATCGAAGAACAGGGCACAGCGGTCGGCGTATTTCGCGCAGAACTCAATGTCATGGCTGACCATGAGAATTGCGACACCGGACGCTTGAAGCGTCCGCAAAATCTGCCCGAAAACCTGCTTGAACTCCGCGTCCAGACCCTTTGTCGGTTCGTCAAGGAGCAGGATGTCCGGGTTTAGAAGCAGGATTTTCGCCAGCGCCGCGCGCTGCTGTTCACCGCCCGAGAGGTCATACGGATGGCGGTCGAGCAGTTCGGTCAATTTGCAGAGGGAAACGACTTGTGCAAGCCGCTCGGTTTTGCGTTCGGATTTTGGTAAGATCTCCAATAAATCTTCGCGGACGGTGGATTTCACAAAGAGCGCCTGTGGATTTTGGGGCAGCATTCCGACGCTGCCGGTGATGGTCAGCTCGCCGCGATAGGCTTTTTTCAGGTTTGCCAGCAGCTTGAGCGTGGTCGTCTTGCCCGTGCCGTTGCCGCCGAGCAGCGCCAGAAATTCGCCCTTGTGCAGTTCCAAGGATAGACCTTTGACCACATCGGGCAAGTCTTTGTCATACTTGAACCAAAGTTCCTGCGCCGAGACAACGGTTTCCGTGTCCGGTGCGTTTTTGCTTTCTTCTGGAATCGCTTGCAGCTCATGCGTTTTCGCATAGTCCAGCAGCCAGTTTCGGCCGTCGCAGACAGAGATGGGGCAGACCGCTTTAGAATCCGTGGCCGCCCAAATGCGCATGGCGGCGGGCATGGCGAGGAACATTGCGTTCCCACTGCTTTTCAGCTCCGCGCCCACTTCGGCGGGCGTTCCGGTGCAAAGGAGCTTACCGCCGTCCATGACCGCCACGCGCGAGGCAAACGAGAACGCTTCTTCCAAGCGGTGTTCGGTCAGTATGATGGTCGTTCCCAATTCGCGGTTGATCTTGCCAAGCGTCGCAAGAAAATCCGACGCGGCAATGGGGTCGAGCTGGCTCGTCGGCTCGTCGAGAATCAGCACCTTCGGCTGAAGCACCATCACGGACGCGAGGTTCAGGAGCTGCTTTTGCCCGCCGGACAGCTCTGTGACCGGCCTATAAAACCATTCCTGAATCCCGAAAAACGATGCCATTTCCGCAACTCTGCGGCGAATCGTCGGCGTATCGTAGCCGAGGGATTCCAAGCCGAACGCCAGCTCGTGCCAGACCTTGTCGGTCGCGATCTGATTTTCCGGACTTTGCTGCACAAAGCCGATCTTCTCGGCCTGTTCGCGTTGGTCTAGGGAATCAAGATTTCTGCCGTCGAACAGGATCTCGCCGCTCCTGCGGCCATGCGGCGCGAGAACGGTTTTGAGCTGCCGCAGCAGCGTACTTTTGCCGCAGCCGGAGGGGCCGCACAGCACCAGAAACTCTCCCGGCTGAATAGACAGCGACAGGTCGGAAATTGCGTTTTTCGCTTGTTCGGAGTAAGCAAAATTCAAGCCTTTGATTGTAAAGACTTCCACTGCCTGTCCTCCTTTCGGTCGAGCATCACCGGCGTCAGCACCAGTGCGAGATAGACGAGCATAAAGCTCACGGTCATGGGCGTCCATGCGGCGGTTTTCACGGTCGGATAGTAGCGGAAATACGTGCCGCCTGCCAACCAGCCCGAAAGAATGTACGCGCCGCAGAAGATCAGCCACGCAAGCGCGGCCTTGTCGCGGTCGTCGAAACGATAAATCGAGAACGCCGTGCGTCCGGGCAAGCCGTAGCCGCGGGCGCGCATGGAATCTGCGGTTTCAATCGCGTTCTCAAGTGACCACGTTACCATGATGGAGAAGATTTTGACGGCGTTCCCGACTCTTTGGAACACGCTGCCGTTTTTGGTATCGCGCCCGATGCACGTCTGCGCCTCGGAGACGACCTGCATCTGCGCCTTGAACTTCGGGATAAAACGCAGCGCCATGGAGAGAACGAGCGACAGCGCGGGAATGACGCGCCCGAACAGGTAGACGAACTTATCTGACGTCATCACCTCGTTGTAGCTCGAAAACCAGAGCACGACCGACGCAAGCATGACGGCCGCAGCCACGCCGTAGAGCATGGACTCTAACGTCAGCGGATTGCCGGAGGGCAGGTACGTCAAAATCGTTTGACCTTCGTGATTGAACGCCGGGTTGACGAGCGCGGCAAGCGCCGCCATGGGAAGCAGTCCCAT
>CAKUJA010000177.1 GCA_934661135.1 uncultured Oscillospiraceae bacterium | reverse complement strand
ACGCTCTGCGACGCAAGGCTGGAAGAAGCGATCCGCAGGACAGCGGCAAAGCTGATCGTGCTTGACCCGCTGCAGGCGTATCTCGGAAGCGATGTGGATATGCACCGCGCAAACGAGGTGCGTCCGGTACTCAAGCGGCTTTCCCTGATGGCGGAGCGCACACAATGCGCCGTCATTCTGATCGGGCACATGAACAAGACGCAGGGCTTGAAATCCGGCTATCGCGGTCTTGGCTCTATCGACTTCCGCGCTTCAGCCAGAAGCGTCTTGATCGTCGGGCGGCTGAAAAGCGGCGATACGCTCCGCATTGTCGCGCAGGACAAGAACAGCCTTGCACCGGAGGGCGCAGCCATTGCATTTGAACTTCATCCGGAGCACGGCTTTCAGTGGAAGGGCTTCTGTGACGCGACCGTTGACAACATCCTGAACGACACCGGGCAGGTGCAGACAAAGACCATGCAGATGGAAGACGAGCTGCGCAGGTTTCTGACGCAGCCAAGACCAGCCGAAGAAGTCTTTGCGCTTGCAAAGCAGCTCGGCATTTCAGAGCGGACGCTGAAAATCGCAAAGCGAAATCTCGGCATTCTTTCGGAGCGCCGCGCCGACCAATGGCTCTGGCGTTTGCCGGAGCAAGAGGGTAAGGGGGTAACGCCTTGAACGGTTTGCATCCTTGCACCCTTCCACAGCGGGCACCGTTCGCCGCCGTGAGACGCGTGTCGCCGCTGTGTGCGGCTTTTTGCCCCGGTTGCGAGTGTGTGTGCGGCGCGGCAGAAAAAGCCCACGTTGCGCCGACGTGCGGGCAACGCGGAAAAACGCGGGTGCAACACGGCAGTCCAACGCAGAGAAGCCCCGCCGCGGCGGGAAAAATCCTCCCGTTCGGGAGGAGCCAGCATCGCATTTGGCTAGTCGCCGGACTCCCGGCTCCCTGCCAAATGCCACAAATCGGGCAGAAGCCCGCACCCACTACTTCGTCACAAAGTCCGCTGCGCGTGTAACGCCCTGCGGGAGAGGGCATTCCACGCTCCGCTCCCTTGCTCCTCAGTTCCAAACAAAACCCGCTTCGCTGGGCTTTTGTTTGGTAGAGGGAAACGAAAGATACGGAGGAAAAAATGAAAAAAGACAAACAATTCAGTATTCGAATTTCAACACAGGATTTGGAAACGATACGCGGGAAAGCAGCACAAGCCCATATGAGCCAGAGCGACTATGTGACCGCGTGTTGTCTCGGAAAACGGATTGTGATTCTGTACGGGCTGAAGGAAGTCCTGCGGCAGCAAAAAGCCATCGGCAACAATCTCAACCAACTGACGGTGCTGGCAAACATGGGGAAAGTCCAGTTCGCTAATCTGGACACAGCGGCACAAGCGTTCGCAAAAATCAACACGGTCTTGCGGGAGATACAGGAGGGAGGTGCGCCGAAATCGCAATCGTCCATTTCGTAAACTACAAGAAAGGCACACAAACACGCGGCTGCATGAAAAGCGTGATGCGGTATGTGTCGCAGGTGAATAAAACGCTCTGGGACGGTCAGCAGCTCGTCAGCGGGATCGGCTGCCAGCCGGAAACGGCGTTCGACGAATTTCTGAGTACGAAGCTGCTGCACCGCAAGGATGGCGGCGTGATGTTCTACCACATGGTACAGAGCTTCCCAAAGGGCGCGAACATCGACCCGCGCACGGCACACGAAGCAGCGCACAGATTGGCTGGATACTTCGAGGGCTGTGAGGTGCTGGTCTGCACGCACGTCGACCGGGAGCATATCCACTCCCACTGCATCATCAACAGTGTGAATTTCGAGACGGGCAAGAAGGTGCATATGGCAGATAAGCAGATTCAGGAGCTGCGCGTCCACAATGACCAGATTTGTGAGGAATTGGGGCTTCCCAAATTCCAGAAAGACGAACAGCGGCAGGCGCGTGGAATGTCCAACGCAGAATACTACACGGCATCCAAAGGCGAGAGTTGGAAATTTGAACTCATGCGCGTGATCGACGAGTGTATGCGCTGCGCCGGGAATCGTGAGGAATTTCTGGTGCTGCTCCGCTCTGAGGGTTACGATGCCACTTGGACGGACAGTCGCAAAAATATTACTTACACGACACCGGACGGACACAAGTGCCGTGACAGCAAATTGCACATAGTAAAATACTTGAAAGAAAATATGGAGGCAGAGTTTGGATACAGAACGGAGAATGACAACACAAGAAATGTTGACGCAGCACAAAAAGCTGATGGACGAGGCGCAACGGCTGGA
>CAKUJA010000176.1 GCA_934661135.1 uncultured Oscillospiraceae bacterium | reverse complement strand
CCTGTGCTTTTCAAATCTCGGCTTGACGAAAAATCTCTCGCCGAATCTGCTTGCCAAATTGTGCAGTGCTGCCTTAAACAAAGGCGCGACCCTTTTGCGGCGTGCCGATCAGAAGATAAACAGCAGGAGGTATATACTGATATGAAATTGATCGTCATTGGCGGCACCGCCGCCGGTCTGAGCGCCGCTTCCAAAGCCAGACGGCTGAACCCGGCGATGGAAATCACCGTATTCGAAGCGTCCGGCTATGTGAGCTATGGTGCGTGCGGTCTACCCTATTATGTAGGCGGCTGCATCGAGCAGGCGGAGGATTTGATCTCGCTGACCGCCGATCAGCTACGCGAGGATCGAAACATCCAAACGCTGATCCATCACCGCGTCACGAAGATCGACCGCACGGCCAAGACCGTTGAGGTCTGTGATCTTGACAGCGGCCGAACCTTTACACAGGCATACGACCGTCTCGTCATTGCAACCGGCGCGACGCCGTTTATCCCGCCGCTCCCCGGCGTGGAAGGCAGCGGCGTCTATACACTGCGAACCGTGGAAGACGGTATCCGTCTGCGGAAGAAGCTGGCAGAGGGCGTCCGGCGCGCCGTAGTCATCGGCGGTGGCTTCATCGGTCTGGAGCTTTCGGAGCAGCTTTGCATGGCTGGGCTGGAGGTTCAGGTTGTCGAGGCGCTGCCGCGGCTGCTGCCGATGCTGCCGGAGCGATATGCGCAAATGGCACAGGATGAGCTGGCCAAGCACGGCGTCGCACTGCATACCGCGCTTCAGGCACAGGAGATTGTCCGCGGCGCAGATGGCGCCGTAACTGGCGTCCGTCTCTCAGACGGTCAGACTCTTGCAGCGGATTTTGTTGTGATGTCTGTCGGCGTTCGCCCGGCAAGCGCACTGGCAAAGGACTGCGGCCTCGCAGTCAACGCAAAGGGCGGTATCATCGTCAACGCAGAGCAGCAGACCTCTGACCCCGATATCTGGGCCTGCGGCGACTGTGTGGAAATGCACAATCTCATCACCGACGCCCCGTGCTATTTCCCGCTGGGCACGACAGCCAACAAGCAAGGCCGCGTGGCTGGTGAAAATGCGGCGGGCGGACAGGCGGAATTCCCTGGCGTACTCGGCTCACAGATCACCAAGATTTTCGACCTGTTCCTCTCCTCGACCGGCCTGAATCTGGCGCAAGCGGAAGCCGCTGGTTTCCCGGCCACGGAGGTCTCCATCACCAAGGGCGATCAGGCTTCCTATTATCCCGGCGGCGGTCTGAACCACATCACGCTCGTGTTCCGGATCGACAGCGGCCGTCTGCTCGGCGCACAGGCCGCAGGTACGTCGACTATCGCAGGCCGCGTGAATCTGCTTGCGGCGGCAATCACCATGGGCATGACCGTGGAACAGCTCAACGAGCTCGATCTGGTCTACTCCCCTTCTGTTGCTCCGGTCTACGATCCAATTCTGATCGCAGCGGCGCAGGCCGTCAAGCGCGTGCAGCACTGATTTATCATAAAACCCTCCGGAGGATGTGGAAATCCACATCCTCCGGAGGGTTTTTGATATGATATGACCACTTTAACGGCAGAATCCGGGGTATGATTGCAGCCGTCGTCCCCTGGTTGTAACCGCTGAATCAATCAACCGCGGTGATCGCCGGATCTTTTGCCCCAACAGTGCCGTTTGAAAAACTTGTGCAGTGTTGTCTTTCGTCTGCAAACAGCGGCGTCGACAGATAGCGGTCGCCGGTATCCGGCAGAAGCGCCACAATCGTTTTGCCCGCATTTTCCGAGCGCTTGGCCAACTCGATGGCCGCCCAGAGCGCCGCGCCGGAGGAAATCCCCACCAGAACACCCTCCGTCTTGCCGAACAGCTTCCCGGTTGCGAATGCGTCGTCATTTTCAACCGGAATGATCTCGTCATAGACTTTCGTATCGAGCACCGCCGGTACAAACCCGGCGCCAATGCCCTGAATTTTATGCGGCCCGGCAACGCCGGTCGAAAGCACCGCAGACGATTTCGGCTCGACTGCAACCACCTTGACCGCCGGATTCTTCGATTTCAGATACGAACCGACGCCTGTAATCGTGCCGCCCGTGCCGACGCCCGCGACAAAGTAGTCGATCCTACCGTCCGTGTCGTTCCAGATTTCCGGGCCGGTCGTCGCAAAATGCGCCTTCGGGTTTGCCGGATTGACGAACTGACCGGGAATGAAGCTGTTTGGAATCTCCTTTGCCAGCTCATCTGCCTTGGCAATGGCGCCCTTCATACCCTTTGCGCCCTCCGTCAAAACAAGCTCTGCGCCATACGCCTTCATGAGC
>CAKUJA010000175.1 GCA_934661135.1 uncultured Oscillospiraceae bacterium | reverse complement strand
TCCATATTTTCTTTTAGGTATTTTGTCATGTGTAGCTTGCTGTCACGGCACTTGCGGCCGTCTGGCGTGGTGTAGGTAATATTTTTCCGTGCCGGTGACCAATTTGCCGTGTACCCCTCGGCGCGGAGCAGTGCCAGAAATTCCTCGCGCGTTCCGGCATACCGCATACATTCGTCGATCACGCGCATCAGTTCAAACTTCCAACTCTCGCCCTTGACTGCCGTGTAGTATTCCGCATTGGACATCCCGCGCGCCTGCCGCTGACCATCCCTCTGAAATTTCGGCAGCCCCAGTTCTTCGCAGATCTGGTCATTGCGGATGCGCAGCTCCTGAATCTGTTCGTCTGCCATATGTACTTTTTTGCCGGTTTCAAAATTCACGCTGTTGATAATACAGTGTGAATGAATGTGTTCCCAGTCAACGTGCGTACAGACCAGTACCTCACAGCCCTCGAAGTATTCTGCCAGCCGCCGTGCGGCTTCGTGCGCCGTGCGCGGGTCAACGTCTGCGCCCTTCGGGAAGCTTTGCACCATGTGATAAAATATCACGCTGCCCTCCTTGTGGTGCAGCAGCTTCGTACTCAGGAATTCGTCGAACGCAGTTTCCGGTTGACAGCCAATACCGCTGACGAGCTGCTGTCCATCCCAGAGCGTCTTGCTCATCTGCGACACGTACCGCATCACGCTTTTCATGCAGCTGCGTGTTTGCGTCCCCTTTTTGTAGTTCACGAAATGGACGATTGCGATTTTCCGCGCCCTCCTTCCTGTATCTGCCGTAGGGTGACGTTGATTTTTGCGAATTCCTGTGCAGCTGCGTCCAGATTGGCAAACTGCACCTTGCCCGTGTTCGCCAGCACAGCGAGCTGGTTCAGGTTGTTGCCGATGGCTTTCTGCTGCCGCAGGACTTCTTTGAGACCATCCATGACGACGATGCGCTTGCCAAGGCAGCAGGCGGTCACATAGTCACTCATGGACATGCCCGCCTTCTGTGCCAATGCCCGGATTTTTTCGCGGTCTGCGGACGCCATGCGGGTGCTGAATTTGATGTCTTTTTTCATGTGTTCTCCTATCGTTGATAAAGTGGGTTTGGGCTTCTGCCCAAAAACTGTGCGGAAGGCGGGCAGCGGCGTTGCCGCAGACCAGACAAACGCGATGCTGGCTCCTCCCGAACGGGAGGATTTTTCCCGCCGCGGCGGGGCTTCTCTGCGCTTTGAGCCTGCGCTTTTTCGCGTTGCCCGCACGTCGGCGCAACGTGGGGCTTTGCGGCACTCCTGCGCACACACTCGCAGTCTGCCCGGAAAGCCGCACACAGCGGCGACACGCGCCTCACGGCGCGGCGCAGGCGCTCGACCTGCTGGCAGGGTCAATCGTGCCGATTGTTTTCACGGGCAGAAAATCGGCACTATCGGCACGTTTAAGGGAAATCCACCGTTTGCCGTTGCTGCGGTAGGTATCCGCCAGAATCCCTTTTTCTCTTAGAGCCGCAACGCTTTCCCGCACCAACCGCGTGACCTTTTTCGGTGTGATACCGAGGCTGCCGTCAGGGTCGATCTTTGCGGACAGTGCCGATGGTGAGCCGAGGTATTCAGGATCGGCACGGAGCAATTCAGAGAAAAGATGTACGAGTTGAAGCGTTGAAATCTTAGAAGCGCCACTGCAAGTTTTGCTGTCCTCAAGCAGTTTCCAGACGTGATCTTCCTCACCGAATTCGAGTTTCAACGTCCTATCCGGAATATCATGACCGGTGCAATGCAGCGAGGCAATGTTGGCAAGGCGAGAACTTTTCTGGAGAACAAAGGTCAAATCTGCCGCGCCGCTTAAGCCTGTCGAGCCGGAGATCATGTTCATGGGATCATCGTCGTGGAGCTTCCGCAGATGGTGAATCAAGAGAATTGCAATGTGCCGTTTGTCTGCAAGCTGTTTCAAAAGCCCGATGTCCTGATAGTCATTCGCGTATAGATTTCCGTCGCCGCCTGCACTTCGGACGCGCTGCAAGGTATCAATCACAACGAGTTTCGTTGTCGAATGCTCCATTAAGAACTGCTCAATCTGCTGTTCCAACCCGCGCTTTAATGTGTCAGCCATGATCGCAAAATGCAGCGTCGGCGGAGCGTCCTCTGTCAGGTCAAAGAGCCGTGGTTGGATACGCTGGAACGAATCTTCGAGGCTGAGATACAGAACCTCGCCCTGTGCCGTCGCAAAATTCCAGAGCGGCTGTCCCTGCGCAATGCAGAGACATAACCATAAAGCCAGCCACGATTTGCCGATCTTCGGCGCACCCGCGAGGATGTGTAAGCCCTCCGGGATGAGTTCGTCGACGAGAAACGGCGTTGGTTCATACGTCCGATTTTGCAGATCTTCTGCGTTGATGGTTTCCAGTTT
>CAKUJA010000174.1 GCA_934661135.1 uncultured Oscillospiraceae bacterium | reverse complement strand
TTCTCCCGGCGCTACACGCGCACGGCGGACGCGCCCTGCGGCGACGACCCGATGCTGATGTTCTTCACGTCCGGCACGACCGGCTACCCGAAAATCGCCGTGCACAGCTACAAATACGCGCTCGGCCACTTCGTCACGGCGCGCTACTGGCACTGGGTACAGCCGGGCGGACTGCACTTTACGATCTCTGAGACCGGCTGGGGCAAGGCGCTCTGGGGCAAGCTGTACGGCCAGTGGCTCTGCGAGGGCGCAGTGTTCGTGTACGACTTCGACCGCTTTGACGCGGAGAAGATTCTGCCGATGTTCGCCAAATACAACATCACAACGTTCTGCGCGCCGCCCACGATGTACCGGATGCTCATCAAGCAGGATCTCTCCCGCTTCGATCTCAGCTCCATCCAGCACGCGACAACCGCCGGTGAAGCACTGAACCCCGAGGTCTACTATCAGTTTGAAAAGGCGACCGGATTGCAGATCGCCGAAGGCTTCGGCCAGACGGAGATGACGCTCGGCATCGCAAACCTGGTCGGCCAGCCGCTCAAGCCCGGCTCGATGGGCAAGCCGATCCCCGGCTACGGCATCGACCTCGTCGACGCGGACGGCAACCCGACCGCCGACGGCGACACCGGTGAGATCGTCATCCATACGGCGGGACGCGAGCATTTCTGCGGACTGTTCCTCGGCTACTACCGGGATAAGGAGCGCACGGAAGCGGTCTGGCACGACGGTCTTTACCACACCGGCGACCTTGCGTGGCGCGATGAGGACGGCTTCTACTGGTATGTCGGCCGCGCGGACGACGTCATCAAGTCGTCCGGCTACCGCATCGGGCCGTTTGAGATTGAGAACGTCATCATGGAGCTGCCGTATGTGCTTGAATGCGGCGTGTCGGCCGCACCGGACGAGGTGCGCGGTCAGGTCGTCAAGGCCAGCATCGTGCTCGTCAAGGGCACTGAGGGCACGGACGAGCTGAAAAAGGAAATCCAGAACTACGTCAAGCAGCATACGGCGCCCTATAAGTATCCGAGAATTGTGGAATTCAAGGAGGAGCTGCCGAAAACCATCAGCGGCAAGATCATCCGGAGTAAGCTGTGATCGCGGCGCTGTTCCCCACGCATCCGCTTCCGGCGAAGGCTTCCACGCCGTCCGCTGCGGCGGCAGAAAATGATTAAAAATTTCTCTTGACAATTGCATATTTTTTCGCTATGATTCTTTAAAACAATAAAGGCTACGACGGAGAGGGTTCCGCGCAAGTCCTGTTTCAGAGAGCCGGTGGTTGGTGTGAACCGGTAACAGACGCGCAGAATTTGTAGCTCCCGAGCCGGAGAGAAGAACGCCCGCAAGAGCAAGTAGACCTCTCCCGCGTCAGCTGCGTCAGTGCTTAGACTTTGTTGGAAGTCGATGAGTGGTATCTGCCGTGAGGCAGGTGCAATTTGAGTGGTACCGCGGGTATGTTGTATGCAGCTCGTCTCAAAGAATCATTTCTTTGAGACGAGCTTTTTGCATTTACGGAGGGAACACCATGAAAAAAACACTCACAGGACTCGACTTCAAAATTCAGGAAATGGCGGGGCGTATCCGCGAGATGCGCGAGATCTCCGGCTTTTCGGCACAGAGCATGGCGCAGAAAACAGGCACGAGCGAGGAGGAATATCTTCGCTGTGAGACCGGGCAGAGCGACCTTAATTTCGCCTTTCTCTACCGGTGCGCACTGGCCTTTGGCGTTGACGTTACGGATCTCATTGAGGGCAGCAGTCCAAAGCTCCGCTCCTATACGCTGACACGCGCGGGCAATGGGCAGAAAATTGAACAGGCCCATGAAATGATCTACTACAACATGGCGTCCGGTTTTCAAAACCGCATTGCAGACCCTCTGTTCGTTGAAAACAAATACTCTGACGAAGCATTCTATTCGGACATTGAGCTGACCAGCCACATCGGGCAGGAATGCGATCTCGTCATTCGCGGCAGCATGAAGGTGCAGGTTGGCGAGCATACCGAGCTTTTGCACGAAGGCGACTGCATCTACTACGACAGCTCTATTCCGCACGGCATGGTCGCCGCAGACGGCCAGGATTGCCTGTTCTATGCGATCGTGCTCCGCCCGCAGGAGCCAAGTCTCCCGGAGTTCGGCGGCAACCGCGCGGCCATGATCGAGACTGCGCAGAGTCCGGATTCGGAATCGCGCATTTACACCCGTTTTATCGACGCATCTGAGGATGCAAGCGGCAAGCTGCAAGCTATCGCCTTCAAAAATGCGCAAGCATTCAATTTTGCATTCGACATTGTGGATGCGCTGGGACGCGAAAAACCTGAAAAGCTCGCCATGCTGCATATCGCTCTGGATGGAACGGAGCGGCGGTTCACGTTTAAGGACATCAAGGACGCGTCGAGCCAGGCGGCGAACTACTTCACCTCGCTCGGCATCCAGCGCGGCGACCGCGTGATGCTGGTGCTCAAGCGGCACTATCAGTTCTGGTTCGCGATCCTCGGCCTGCACAAGCTGGGCGCAAT
>CAKUJA010000173.1 GCA_934661135.1 uncultured Oscillospiraceae bacterium | reverse complement strand
AGCATATCATGTCTTTTTTTTACTGTTTTTATGAAATTCTCAGCCTGAGATCTGCCGCTCGTGTCATAGCTGAGAAAATGGTACGCTCCGGCCTTTATATCTGTCTTTCTGACATTCTTCCAGTTTTCCCCGAATCTGTCGTCTACATGACTGCTGCCTTCAGTCGCCTTTATGTATGCAAATTTATAGCCTTCTTTTTCGAGGCCTTTCCAGTCGACATCGAGCTGGTACGAAGAAACGTCTACACCTTTCACAGGATACGGCTCGTCAGCTGTCACGTCGTTTTCTGTTATGTAAAAGTACAGCTGGCTGAACAGATAGACGATCACTATCAGTACCGCGGCGGCTGCCGCTCCGAAGACGAACATTGTCTTTCTGTTTCTGAATGCCGGTGCACGCATGCGCATGCGCTTTTTTCTCCCCTGAGACTGCGATTTGGATCTGCGATGTGCTGCTCTGTATCTTGCCGTCCTGCCGGAGCTGCGACGCACTGCACCCTTTACATTATTATGTTTTCCGCCGGCTGCATTCCGATACTTCATCTCTTCTCCCGTTTAAAACATCATAATTCTTCTGTCCTGAATGTCGTATATCCCTCGTAGTAGTAGCTGTGATCTATGCCTTTCATGTAGATAGCACGACTGTCGATCTCGTCAGTCAGCGCTTCTTTCAGCACATGTTTGATCTCGATATCTCTTACAGGACTGCGCTCCATAGCGAGAAGATAATCTTCCTTGTCCACCCTGCTCCAGTCGACTACCCTTCCTGTTTCGCACCTCAGCATATGATCGAGCCATATGCGGCCGCTGCGGCCGTTGCCCTCTCTGAAAGGATGTGCGATATTCATTTCCACATACTTCTCCACTATCTCATCAAAGTCTGACTGCGGCATTTTATCGATATTTTCAAGTGCCACCTGCAGATACATCAGCGGAGCAAACCGAAAACCGCCTTTTGCGATATTTACCGTACGGATCTCTCCCGCAAAATCATATATATCTCCGAACAAATATCTGCGGACTGCCTGCAGCGTAGAAAATCTTCCTGCCGGAAGTGTGTCAAGCACACCATTATCAAACAGTTCGGCAGCTTTTTTCTTGCTTATTCGTTCTTCTTCACGGGCAAGCTCAGCAGAGTCTGTGATGCCCAGTCTGTTCTCAAGCATGATATCTCCTCATTTCGTTTCATCTATAAGCGATCCCACAGCATTCTCCCCAGCACGATCATGTAATGGTAGTTTACCACAGGAGCCGCAAAAAACCAACCTGATCAGAAAACCGGCAGCGACATGCCATATATGACTGCCGCTGCCGGTCGTATCGGTCTTTATGTATCTTTTCTGATATCAGATGCCGGACATAAACGAGCATCATTCTGTCAGACTGCTATGCCATCGGATTTCTGTATCTGTTAGCATCAGCGTTTTCAGCATTGCTTCCGGGCTGCTGTGGCTGAGCAGGATTCTGAGCCGGCTGCTGCGGCTGAACATTTCCCTGCTGTGGTCTGTAACTCTGCTGAGGCTGTGATGACGGCTGTCCGTAGCTATATCCCTGTGGAGCACCGCTCTGCTGACCATAATTCTGAGGATGCTGGCCATAATTCTGAGGCTGCTGCTGGCGCTGTGCATACCCCTGCTGAGGCTGAGCCTGACCGTAACCCTGCTGAGGCTGCTGACCATAATTCGGAGACTGCTGTGCATATCCCTGAGGCTGCTGCTGACGCTGTGCATATCCCTGAGGCTGCTGCTGAGGCTGTCCGTAGCCCTGCTGAGGACGCTGACCATAATTCTGCCCCGGTGCATAGCCCTGAGCCGCCTGTCCATATCCCGGCTGCTGGCCTGAAACTACACGTTCAGACTTGCTGAATGCCAGGATAAGTATGAATATGAAGTTCAGGAATATCAGCCCTACTGTGAATCCGGCACCGTGTCCAAATGCCTTTGATACGCGGTTCAGGAACATGATCTCCAGAACGAATGCCGTTATACCGCATCCGAAAGCGAGTATGAAGCCGATCACCATCACTGCGGTATTACCGCCTCCGCCATAAATCGCTAAAGCACTGATACCATAGCCTGCCATAAATCCACCGATATAACTACCAATTGCAAGCCCAATACATATCCAGAATATCGATGTTTTCCAGAACAGCTTCAGTGCTGTATAAGCGTTATAAAAAGGTATTATCGCTTTCCATCCTGCTTCCCCTGCTTTTACAAATATCCTCCAGTATGCTATGATCGCCAGCGCAATGAATGCCAGACTGATTATAACATTCGCAACTACAGCTCCTGTACTCAACGCACTCGATTCGTATGCGCCGTATGATGAATCATAATAATCCATTTGCTTCTCCTCCCTCGCTATGCAGTAAATTAAAGTGATTAAATTATTTTCATTGTACTATACTTCTTCTGTCACTTCAAGCTCACATTGTCGAAACCGCACACAACTATGTACAAAACGATGCAAAAGCATTTCGTTTTCGCATTTGCAGAGAGGGCGCGTATAGATCAGTCATCAAAAAACGATTCGTGCTT
>CAKUJA010000172.1 GCA_934661135.1 uncultured Oscillospiraceae bacterium | reverse complement strand
GCATTGCAGACAGGGGATATACAGGGAACCTATGGACTTCAGTATGATAACTATGCGCTTTTTGACGGAAATCCGGACTATCAGATCAGCTCTGTAGCAACAAGCCGATGTTTCTTCGGACAGTTTAATATGAAGTCTGAACTGATGCAGGATCAGAATGTGAGAAAAGCCATTGAGATGGGAATCGATAAGGACGGCTTCTGCAGTGTGATCATGGAAGGACGAGGTGTTCCGGCAGTGGGAGCCTTCCCAAGCAGCTTTTCCTATGGAAACGATGCAGTAAAGGCACCGTCCTATGATCCGGAAGAGGCGAAAAAGCTTCTGGAAGAATCCGGATGGACAGATACGGATGGAGATGGCTATGCAGATAAGGACGGAAAGAAGCTGTCCATCACATGGCTGACCTATCCAACCCGTCTGGAACAGCCTAAGCTTGCAGAATATGCACAGTCCACTTTAAAGGACATCGGAATTGAGGTCGATGTTAACAATACAGCAGATCATGCGACGTATGCGAAGAACGGAGAATTTGATGTATATGTAAGCTCGCTTACAACGGCACCTACCGGTGATCCGGAATATTTCTTCACAAGTACAGTTGTATCTGACGCTGCCAAAAATTATGGCAAATACAGCAATTCGGATCTTGATGATATCGTAGCGAAGCTGCATGAGACTTTTGATACAGATGAGAGAGGCAAGCTTGCTGTGGAAGCACAGCAGACCATTCTGGATGATGATGCGTATTTCTTTGTTTCTCATCTGAATATGGGACTTGTGTCAAAGTCAAATGTATCAGGGCTGACTGCTCACCCATGTGATTATTACGAGATCACGGCAGATCTGGAAGTGAAATAAGATGGAATCATTGTTGAAGCTTGAGCATGTGACGATCTGCTACAACGGAGAACCGGTTGTACATGATGTGGATCTGGAACTGAATAAAGGGGAGATCCTGGGGGTGGTAGGCGAATCCGGAAGCGGAAAAAGTACCATCATCAAGGCAATCATGGGACTTCTGGGAAATGAAGGCACGGTGACAGAAGGGGATATCTGGTACAAAGGAAAAAATGTGGTGGATATGCCGGAAAAAGAATTACGCAGACTTCTGGGTCCTGAGATCGCCATGGTCTTTCAGAATTCAGGAGCAGCCCTTTGTCCCATCCGCACCGTGGGCAATCAGATTTATGAGAGTATGCGGGAGCATGAAAGGATCAGTCGTAAAGAGTGTGCGGAGCGCGCCGTCCGGATGATGGCTAAGATTGGACTCAAGGATGGGGAACGTGTTTTGCAAAGCTACCCATTTGAATTGTCCGGCGGTATGAATCAGCGTGTGGGAATCTGTATTTCCATGCTGCAGAATCCGTCGCTTCTTCTGGCAGATGAGCCTACCAGTGCCCTGGATGTAACCATACAGAAACAGGTAGTTGAGGAAATGCTGCTGATGCGTAAGGAATACGGAACAGCCATGATCGTTGTCACACACAACATCGGTGTGGTGGAAAAAATGGCAGATAAGGTTCTGGTACTGAAAAACGGAAAGGTGAGGGAATACGGAAAAACAGCTCAGGTTCTGACAGATCCGGAGGATCCCTATACAAAAGAGCTTATGAGTTCGGTACCTCGTCTGAAACGTACAGGTGCCGGAAATGGAGGCGGATGATGACAGAAAACAAAAACATTCTGGAAGTGCATCATTTGAAAAAAAGCTTCACCACCGGTAAAAAATCCTTCACAGCTGTAGAAGACATAAGCTTTTCTCTGAAAACGGGGGAGGTATTAGGAATCGTAGGTGAATCCGGCTCAGGAAAAAGCACTGTGGCGAAGATGATCACACATCTGACAGAACCCACAGCCGGAGAAATTTTTCTCATGGAAAAGGATATCACACATGCAAGGGGAAAAAATCTCCGGGAAATCTACCGGGAAATGCAGATGATTTTTCAGACACCGGCAGAATCCTTTGACCCCAGATGCACTCTTGGGGACGGAATCGGGGAAAGTCTCCGGAATATGGGGATAAGTAAGAAGGAAACCAGGAACCGTGTGGAAAAGCTTCTGCTTACCTGCGGACTGACTCCGGAATATGCAGATCGGTATCCCCATCAGGTCAGCGGAGGGGAGTGCCAGAGAGCGGCTATTGCCAGAGCCCTGGCTGTGGAACCCAGAGTGCTGATCTGTGATGAAGCAACCAGCGCCCTGGATGTGACTGTGCAGAAACAGATCATGGAGCTGCTTCAGAAGTTAAAAAAAGAAAACCAGCTGTCCTTTCTTTTTATCTGCCATGATCTGGCCCTTGTCCAGCTGTTCTGCGACCGGGTGATCGTGATGCATGACGGACATGTGGAAGAGGAAGGGACACCCGAAGAGATCATTGAGCATCCGAAGACAGAGTATACGGAGCAGCTGATCCGGTCGGTACTGTAATAATGACAGATAAAAACAAAAGAGCTAAGCCCTCAGTAGTGCGAATACTGAGGGCTTTTTTGCAGGTTATACGTTGACGCATTTTCCCTCACCCGATATAATTAAAAAAGAATCGAAACCGGATGAAAACGGAATAAATATAGAGGA
>CAKUJA010000171.1 GCA_934661135.1 uncultured Oscillospiraceae bacterium | reverse complement strand
AGAAAGGAATCGCCGATAAAATACCGGGCAAAGGCGGTATTTGCCATGCCGGTGCCGAACATATTCACGGCTTCAAACGTATCTCTGTTTTCATACTTCATAAAGATCCCTCCAAATTATTGATTGCCTACCGTATACCCTTGTTTATCTATTACATTCCTCGTGATATTGACACAGTGCGTATACCGCTGTACAATCATCTTAAACTTCGCGTATATCCTACAACTTAAAGCGCACTTTAAGTCAAGAGGTTTTTAATAGTTTGGAGGATACTTTATGGTTTACACGGTTGGTGAAATGGCAAAGCTGCTGGGGATCACGGCATCTACCCTGCGGTATTATGATAAAGAGGGGCTGCTGCCTTTTGTGGAGCGTTCCTCCGGCGGCATCCGGATGTTTCAGAAATCGGATTTCGAGTGGCTCCAGGTCATCGGCTGCATGAAAAAAGCCGGAATGTCCATCAAAGACATCCGGCAGTATATCGAAATGGCACTGCAAGGTGACGATACCATCGGCCTGCGTCTTGCCATGTTCCGCCATCAGCAGGAAGCGTTGAAACAACAGATGGAAGAATTACAGCGCACCATGCAGATGGTGGATTAAGCTCATCGACACTACGCCCATCGGTCTGCATCCGCTGGATGTGCGGGTTCTGCTGAACGTCTTTCAGGCACTTCTGGATCACGGCGCGACCGTTGTCGTCATTGAGCACGATTTGGATGTCATCCGCAATGCAGATTACATCATCGACATGGGGCCGGGCGGCGGTGAAGCGGGCGGACGGATCATCGCCAGCGGAACGCCGCAGGAAATCAGGGAAAACCAAAACAGCATCACCGGAAAATATTTATTGTGACGCGAAGCAAAATCTGAACGTTGGAGGGATGGCGATGTATAATCCACAGTTGGATGCCTTTATTAAAGTGGCGGATTCCGGCAGCTTCAGCAAAGCTGCGGAAGCCATGTATATTTCCGCGCCTGCGATTATCCAGCAGATCAATCTGCTGGAAGCAAGCTGCGGCTTTAAGCTGTTTACCCGCTCCAACCACGGCGTCAATCTGACGCCCGCCGGACGCTCCTTATATGAGGACGCCAGGACCATTATCCGGCTGTCACAGGGCGCGCTGAACAAGGCGCGGAGATTGGCAGAATCCTCGGAAACCACCGTGCGGATCGGCACTTCGCTGCTTTATAAATGCCGCTTGCTCCCCGATCTTTGGACACGGGTCAGCGAAAAGCACCCGGAGCTAAAAATAGAAATTCTCCCGATGACCGAGTATCAGAACCGGGGCGAGGTGTTTTCTGCATTGGGCGTACAGTATGATCTGTTCGAGGGCATTTATGGCTCTGCCGGGTGGGATGGGTTGTGCCGGTTTTTAGAGCTGGATCGCACACCGATCTGCTGTGCCGTTGCAAAAAATCATCGGCTGGCAGGCGTGAAAAAACTCACCATGCAGGACTTGAATGGCGAGTATCTTGTGATGCCGATTGAGGGCGTATCCAAGGAAATTGATGCGTTCCGCAAAAATATCACGGAAAACTATCCCACAGTGCAGATCGTGGATTCCCCATATTACGGCGTTGATACCTTTACGCTCTGCGAAGTGAATGGCTATATTCTTATCACGCAGCCTGTCTATGCAGACATACACAGTAACCTTGTGGCTATCCCGCTTGAAACGGATTATACATTGCCGTATGGGTTAATGTACGCAAACGAACCGACAATGGCCACAAAGAAATTCCTTCAAGCTGTGAAAGAGGCACTGAATTGAAAAGACTGCTTGCAGGTAAAGGCAGCGCTCACGATATGAGTGCTGCCTTTGCTTTTCTGGTGCAGCTATTCAATCTTCTCTCCTGCCATCCGTTCTTTGATTATCTGCTTACATCCGAAATTGTCCTTCTATATTTCCGATGTGCCGGTTTCTTTTGGTTGATAATCTTCTGCCGCACCTGCCGTTCTTCCATGTCCTCTCCGAGTAGTCTGGATGCGTCCTGCTTGGCGCTGAGCAGCATAATAAGAGATGGCTTCTCATGCATGGCATTCTCTATTTGCTGTTCTGCCGCCTTTTCCTGCGCAGGACGAATGGCCTGCCGTGCCTTATAAAGCTCCACTGGATCAAAACCTGCTGTCTGTGCTTTCAACTCGGCGTATTCGGTCAAAGTCTTATCCAGTTCAACGGAATATTTCTGTTCCTGCGCCTCCAGCTTTTTTAGACCGGCCTCCATGGCGGCAATATCCTTGCGGAACGCCTCTGCACCTGCATCCTCCGCATACTCAAATTTTTGCAAAAGAAGCGCCTTTTCGGAACGCAGTTCTTCCAAATCCTCTGTCAGCTCGGCAATGCGGACAGTTAGCGCCTTGTGGCGTTTCACATGATATATTGGCAATTCCTTTTTCTCAGCAACCAACGCCTTGCGCTCCTTGCTCTTTTCCTTAATCTGCTGCACCAGACCGACATAACGCTCCATCTCCGGCTTCCATACGGCAAGAGATTTTTGAATATGAGATTTGCCGCTGCGAATGTGAGAGAGCTGATAGCAGAAGATCAGCACACGGCTGCGCAGTTTTTCCAGCCCCTCCGCAATGGCGGGAACAGTACG
>CAKUJA010000170.1 GCA_934661135.1 uncultured Oscillospiraceae bacterium | reverse complement strand
TCTGGACTGTCCCTGGCGGCCCGGCGATCTGGAGCAGCGGAAAGGCCGGATCGTTCGGCAGGGCAACCGAAATCCGCAGGTGCATCTCTACCGGTATGCCACGGAAGGAACCTTCGACAGTTATCTCTGGCAGACCGTGGAGAATAAGCAGAAGTTTATCAGCCAGATCATGACCAGCAAAAGTCCGGTTCGTTCCTGCGACGATGTGGATGAAACGGCGCTCAGCTATGCGGAGATCAAGGCGCTGTGCGCGGGAAACCCGCTGATTAGGGAAAAAATGGATCTGGACATAGAGGTAGCCAGATTGCGGCTGCTGAAAGCCTCTCACCAGAGCCAGAAATACCAGATGGAGACCGGCTGCTGAAATACTTTCCCGAACAGCTGGAACGAATTAGAGGCAATATAGCAGGTTTGCAGGCGGATCTTACGCTGGCGGAGCGAACCGCGCCGCCCAAAGGCGAGTTTGCGGGAATGGAAGTGCTGGGCCAGAGCTATGCCGAAAAGGAAGCGGCGGGAACGGCGATTCTCAGCGCCTGCCAGAGCATAAAGGATATGCAGACAATTTCATTGGGGCAGTATCGCGGCTTTACGATGGCGCTGACACTGGAAAACTTCGGAAAGGACTACGTCCTGACTCTCAAAGGGGAAAGGAGCCACCGGGTCCTGCTGGGAACCGATCCCCGGGGAAATCTTCTGCGGATCGACCATGCGCTGGAACAGATTTCCGAGCGGCTGTCACAGGAACAATCCGAGCTGGAAAACCTGGAACGTCAGCGAGAAGCCGCAAAGTTGGAAGCCGAGAAGCCCTTTCCGCAGGAAGCGGAGCTTCAGGAAAAAAGCGCCCGGCTGATCGAGCTGGACGCAGCGCTGAACATGGAAACCGGCCCCGCCGCGGAGGCAATCTGCGAGGAAGAACCTGCGGAACCGTCCGAGAAGACCGAAAAGCCATCCATCCAGGCAAGGTTATCCAAAGCCGGGGAAGAACGGGATGAGGAGCCGCACAGTCCCAAACAGCGCAGTTGTGAAGAAATACGTTAAAAAGGAGAAAGCACATGAATAGAACCCCACTTTATCCACACACCGCCGCTTATGCCCGCGAGCATGGCGAACTGGAACAGTACCGTGCGTCTCTGCAGGCAAATATCGCCTGCAAGAACGCCATTGAAGCCGCTATCCGTCAGCATTTTGACGGAATGCACCTTAACGAAGCGGCTGTTACGGAGGTGGTGTCCGCCTACGGCAAGGAACGTATCTGTTATGTGGTAGCCAACACCCTCCAGCAGAAAAGCTGGGACGAACGATTTTCTCCCTCCAACAAAGCGTGGGCAGCGCAGTTTGAAATCGCCGCTGCGGTCCGTCCCGACTATGACAGCCGGGGCGCATTTGTGGTGGACAGCCATCCCGCCGTTTTGGATGGATTTACCGGACTTCTGCGGCGGGAATGCGAGAAACCTTCTCTTTATGAGAGGATGGAAAAGGCCAGTGTGCAGAGAAAAGCTGGATCAAGAAGTCATGATAAAACCCTAAAAAGGAAGGAGCCGGAGCGATGAGCCTTGCCCGAGAGGTGCAGGTCAAGTTCCGAATGACCCGGCAGGAACGGGAACTGCTGGAAGAAAAAATGGCACTGGCAGGAACCGCCAACATGGGCGCTTACCTGCGCAAGATGGCCATTGACGGCTATGTCCTGCGGCTGGATCTGCCGGAGCTTCGGGAGATGATCTCCCTGCTCCGGCGCTGCAGCAGCAATCTGAATCAGATAGCCAAGCGGGCCAACGAATCGGAGCACATTTATGAAACGGACTTGAAAGAAATTCAGGAACAACTGAACGGGCTTTGGAACAAGGCCAGAGAAATTTTGCTTGCGCTGAGCGAAAAGCCATAGACAAACGCTCAAAACGATAGAGCAGACGAGCAAAATGATCTTTTCAGAGACGATGCTTGTATAAGAGCGTCGTCCTTTTTCTATTTTCAGGAAAGAAAGGAGCAATTTCAATGGCAACCACACGCATCATTCCCATGCATCGCAACAAGGGAAAAACCATTGCGCAGTGTCTGCGTGCCCGTACGGATTATGTGAAAAATCCAGAAAAAACCAACGGCGGCGAGCTGATTTCTTCATTTGCCTGCGACCCCAGAACGGTGGATGCTGAATTTCTGCTGTCCAAAAAAGAATATCAGGCGCGGACAGGCCGCACCCAAAAGCGGGACGTGATTGCCTATCAGGTGCGCCAATCCTTCCGCCCGGGCGAGGTATCGCCGGAAGAAGCCAACCGAATTGGGTATGAGTTTGCGTCTCGCTTCTTGAAAGGAAATCACGCTTTTATCGTCGCCACCCATGTGGACAAAGCTCATACCCATAATCACATCGTTTGGAATTCGACTGATCTGGACTGCACACGCAAATTCCGAAATTTCTGGGGCAGCACCAAAGCTGTGCAGCGGCTCAGTGATACGCTGTGTATCGAGCATGGGCTGTCCATAATCGAGCAGCCCAACGGAAAAGGAATGCACTATGGCAAATGGCTGGGAAACCAAAAACGCCCTTCCTATCGGGAGCAGTTACGGGAAGCAATTGATCGGGCGCTGGCACAAAAGCCGAAGGATTTTTATCCCTCGGCTCTTTTTTTACAAAATAATGCAAATCAATCCGCCGCTGCCCTCG
>CAKUJA010000169.1 GCA_934661135.1 uncultured Oscillospiraceae bacterium | reverse complement strand
CGGCTGGTGGTGGACGAGGCGCATTATTACAAAAACATGTTTCTATATACAAAAATGCGCAACATTGCAGGGCTTTCGACGAGTGAAGCGCAGAAATCCAGCGATATGTTTGCCAAGTGTCAGTATATGGACGAGCTGACGGGCGGGCATGGCATTGTGTTTGCAACGGGTACGCCGGTATCCAACAGCATGGTCGAGCTTTTCACCATGCAGCGCTATCTGCAATATGAAACGCTGCGGAAGCGGGATTTGACGAACTTCGACGCATGGGCTTCCGTATTCGGGGAGACTGTGACGGCTATCGAGCTTGCGCCGGAAGGCACGGGCTATCGCGCCAGAACTCGATTTGCAAAATTTTACAATCTGCCGGAGCTGATGAACATGTTCCGCGAGGTGGCGGACATCAAGACAGCGGATCAGCTTCATTTGCCCACGCCGACCGCGCACTATGAAACCGTCGTCGTGCAGCCCTCCGAAATTCAAAAGCGGATGGTGCAGGAGCTTTCCAAACGCGCCGCCAAAATTCACAGCGGGTCGGTCGATCCGCACATCGACAACATGCTCAAGGTGTCGTCGGACGGAAAGAAGCTGGGACTGGATCAGCGGCTCATGAATCCCATGCTGCCGGACGATCCCGGAAGCAAGGTCAACGCCTGCGTCGGCAATGTACTGCGGATTTACAGAGAGGGCAGCGAGCAGAAGCTCACGCAGCTCATCTTCAGCGATATGTCTACGCCGAAAACCGGGCAGAAGGACGAAAAGGAGTTCAGCGTCTACGACGATATTCGTGAAAAGCTGCTGGCGCAGGGCGTGCCGGAAAGTGAAATCGCGTTCATTCACAATGCAGATACGGAAGCTAAAAAGAAGGAGCTTTTTGCCAAAGTGCGGACGGGTCAGGTGCGGATTTTGCTTGGCAGCACAGCAAAAATGGGCGCTGGAACAAACGTGCAGGATCGCCTGATTGCCTCTCACGATCTGGATTGTCCGTGGAGACCGGGCGACCTTGAACAGAGAGCCGGACGCATTGTGCGTCAGGGAAATCAAAACTCGGACGTGTACGTTTACAGATATGTAACTGATGGTACATTTGACGCATACAGTTGGCAGACAATCGAGAACAAGCAGAAGTTTATCTCGCAGGTCATGACCAGCAAATCGCCGGTGCGCGTTTGCGACGATGTGGACGAATCGGTTCTGTCCTATGCCGAAATCAAAGCGCTGTGTGCGGGCGACGCGAGAATCCGTGAGAAGATGGATTTGGATGTCGAGGTTTCGCGGCTCAAGCTGATGCAGGCGGACTATCAGAGCAGACGGTTTCGTCTGGAGGATCGCCTGATTCGATACTTTCCGCAAGAGATTCAGGAAAAAAAGGAGAATATCGAGCGCTGCCAGCGGGATGTAGAGCTGCTGCGGGCGCATCCGTTGCCGAAAGACGGTTTTGTGATGCAGGTTGGTGGTAAAACCTATACGGAAAAAGAAGCGGCAGGACGGGAACTTCTGGATTACTGCAAGAATTGGAAGGGCAGAGCGCTGTCGTGGATTGCGACCTATCGCGGAATGGGCATAGGGCTTGATTACGATATCGTCAGTCAGAAATATTTCGTGAATCTGAACGGAAGCATGACGTATAAAGTTGAGTTGGGCACTGATCCGAGGGGCAACATTACACGCATTGACAATAAGATGGAAAGCGTGCCGGACAGGATAGCGAAAGAAAAACTGGCGTTGGATGAACTGTACAGGCAGGAACAGGCGGTAAAGGATGAACTGCAAAAGCCGTTTGCACAGGAAACCGAGCTGAAGGAAAAGCAGATGCGATTGGCGCTGCTCAACGCGGAACTGGACATTGATGATAAAACGCCCATCGAAGCGGCAATAGAGGAAGCACAGGACGTGCCGTCCATTCGGGAGCAGCTTCGAGCGCCGTGCGAAAAGGGCGCTGAAAAAAGCAATAGGGTGCAAAACAGGGAGGAACGATAAATGAACATGACGGTTCGGACGCTCAAAACGGATGCGCAGACTTACAGCCCTGCGCAGAAGGATCAGGCGCAAAAATGTAATGTGCCGATATACCTGTATCCGGGCGCGTATGCGCAAAGGCACGGCGAAATCGAAGAATACCGCGCGTCAAGGCAGGCGAATATCGCTTGCCGCGATGCGATTGATGCGGCAATCCGAGAGAATTTTCGTAACAATGTACTGAGCAAAAAGGCTGTGCAGTCTGTGATCGAGCAGTATGGCTTTGACAGGACAATGTATGTGCTGGCGGTCACGGTGCTGGACAAGGACGGCGACGGGCGCATATCGCAGAGCAACAGAAATTGGGCAAAGATGCAGCCGATTTTCGCTGATCCTGATGACAGGGGCAGCGAAAGAAACCGCGCGTTTGTTGTGCGCGCTCATCCGGGGCTGACGGATTTATTTTTGCGGGAAGTACGGCATGAGAAAGCGGCGAGTCTGGAAAAGAAGATGCCGCAGCCGAAGAAACAGAAAAGCGAAATGGAGCGGTGAACATGGCAGGCAGAGCGCGTGAGATACAGGTGATTTTCCGTGTCACTGAACAGGAGCGGGCGCTGATTCGGCAGAAGATGGAGCTGATGGGTGTGCGGAACATGCAGGCTTATTTGCGCAAGATGGCGATTGACGGGTATGCGGTCAAGCTC
>CAKUJA010000168.1 GCA_934661135.1 uncultured Oscillospiraceae bacterium | reverse complement strand
GAATAATACCATGCTCAATGGCATTTTCAATAATAGGCTGCAGTATCAGCCTTGGAACCATCTGTCCCATCAGCTCTTCAGGTATTTCTTTTTCCACAGTAAGACGTTTTCCCAGACGCTCGGCAATAATATAAAAATAAGCGTTTACATAGATCATTTCCTGGGAAAGCCTCACCTCTGGCAATCCCTTTCGATCCATGGCTGCGTCCATTAAGGTGGACAGTGCTTCTATCATTTTGGAGACCTTTTCATTGCCCTCCAGCCTTGCCTCCCAGTTAATAATCTCCAGGGTATTGTTCATAAAGTGGGGATTAATATGGGACTGTAATGCCATAATCCTGGCATCCCGAAGCGCCAGCTCTTCCTCATAAATATGGTCAAACTGATATTTCAGCTGTCCGGACATCTGATTAATGGAACAGCGCAGATACTCAAATTCTGTATTTTTCATAGAAGTATCAATCTGATATCCCAGATTTCCTTTTTCAATTTCCCCGGCACATTCTACCAGCTTTTTCACAGGCTTGGAAAGCTCAGTTCCGGAAAGCTTCATAAACATGAGCATCATAGGGATCAGAAGAAGCCCCATTGCCACAATCACATAAAAATAGCCATATAAAAAGCGGAAAAGTTCCATTTCTTTTGCATAAAGCACCAGCTGAAGCTGATAATCATTCTCTTTTTCATTGCTGAAAATATATACTTTTCCCTTTTTCAGCTCATAAGAAGTACCCTTGCTTTTTGTAAATTCCGGCATATTTTCTGCTGTAGTTTCCCAGTCATCATTTTTCTGTGTACTTGTCTTTATTACCGGAATCCCTGCAATATTTACCTGGATATTAAAATCCTCCCAGGCAGCCATAACAGATTCGAAACAGTATTTCACATTTACACGGCTTACCAGGATTCCCCAGGAAGAAAAGCTTCTGTCCATCATGTTCCGGACAATATAAAAGCCGCTGTCCGTTTTCAGAAATCCCACCGATGTATCCAGAGTATCTGCAAGCTCAAGGACTGCATCCCTGTCCTTGTCAAAAAAGTTCTGGATCATGGCATAGTTTCCACCAGTGCCAAAGTTATAGCTTGTATAATGTTTATTCAGGGGATCTTCTTTTAGCATCAAAACTGTAAAAATATTATTTTTTCTATGGGAGTATTGCACGTTCAGATAATTCTGTACTCCATTAGAAAAAACACGCTCCCCTGTGGAGCCCTGCCTTCTATACTGCCGGTACTGTTCAAATAAAGTTCCATCATAGGTGGCCTGGCGGGAATCAGAAATAGCCCCGTTCAGCCTTTCGGCGCAGGTCCGGGTATTCAGCCCGGCCTGCGCCTCCAGACGTTCCATTTGATTTTCCCGCTGGGTAATCAGCATATAAGAGCCTACCAGCCCGATGATCACAAGAAAGGGCAGTACCCAGCATAACAGCATTATTTTTGCAAATTTCCACTTAAGAGAGCGTATCTTTTTTTCTTTTTTCATTATTTTAATTCCAGAAATTCTTCGAAGATGTCAACCAGTTCCATAGCCATCAGCTCACTGTCCATCTCGCAGAAGATACGTAATAAAGGTTCGGTTCCGGAAAAACGTGCGATAATCCAGCCTCCATTCTGAAAATATACCTTGCATCCATCCAGATAAGATACATTGCTGATAGCATGGGGCAGCTTGGGAAGAAGCTTGTCCTCCATCAGTATCTTATGGATCTGTTCCTTACGCTGTGAGGTAAAACGGTAGTCCCGCTCTACCATATGGATTTCCCCGTATTCCCCTTCGATCTCCTTTGCGATTTCAGAAAGCTTTTTGCCTGTGACTGCAATCATCTCTACCAGAAGGGACGCTGCATAAATGCCATCTTTCCCGTTAATATGTCCCCGCACAGTAAGGCCTCCGGAAGACTCGCCTCCGATAACGGCATCTGTTTCCTGCATTTTTGCAGAAATATACTTAAATCCAACAGGAACCTCATAGCATTTTTGTCCAAAGCTTTCGGCTACACGGTCAAGCATATGGGTAGTTGCAACATTTCGTACTACCGGTCCTGACCATCCTTTATATTTTACCAGATAATAGTACAAAAGTACAAGGATATCGTTTGGATGAAGAAATCTTCCTGTATCATCAATTACACCGATTCTGTCCGCATCACCGTCAGTGGCAATTCCGATGTCACAGTAACGGTCCAGCACATAATTCTGTAAAGGACGCAGTGTAGTGGCATTAGGTGCCGGAAGCTTGCCTCCAAATAAAGTGTCGTGGCGTTCATGGATGGTTTCCACTTCACACCTTGCAATGGACAAAATGGTTTTCAGGGAAGTCTGGCTTACTCCATAAAGCGGATCCAGTGCCACACGAAGTCCCTTATCCCGGATTGCCTGCATGTTTACACGGGAAATAATATTATCAATATACTCATTCAGAGGATTGAATTCCACCACAAGTCTGGCATTTTTGGCTTCCTCATATTCCATGGCAGGAACTGGTTTTCCCTCCTGGATATCAGCTTCCACATTACGGATGTAATTCTCTATTTCCTGGGTCTGCTCCTGGTTTGCATCCCTTCCGCCTCTTGTAAATACTTTGATTCCGTTATAAATAGCCGGATTGTGGCTCGCTGTGACCATCATTCCATAAGGCAGGTTATGAGCCATCACATAGTACATGATC
>CAKUJA010000167.1 GCA_934661135.1 uncultured Oscillospiraceae bacterium | reverse complement strand
TGAAATGCAGCTCTGCGACAGAGTAGCGGGGAAAGAGTGAAAGGGGCAAAAAGCCCCTTTCGCGTTCAATCAAGCAGCTTTTCAAGCTTTTTAAGTTTGAAAAGCTGGACGGGCAGCGGGGCGAAAAGACTTTTTCGACACGCTGAAAAAGCACGGACTTCAAAGAGTCCGTGCTTTTTGTAATTAACCGCCGAGATAGGCTTTTTTGATCGAATCGCTCTCGAGCAGCTCATGGCCGCTGCCGCTGAGCGTGATTGCACCGGTTTCCAAGACGTAGGCGCGGTCTGCAACCTCCAACGCCATCTGTGCGTTCTGCTCAACCAGCAGAATCGTCGCGCCGGCCTTATGCAGCTCGCGGATGATGTCGAAGATCTGCTCGACCAGCAGCGGCGCCAGACCCATTGACGGCTCGTCGAGCATCAGCAGTTTCGGTTCGCTCATCATTGCGCGCCCCATGGCGAGCATCTGCTGCTCACCGCCGGAAAGCGTGCCGCCAACCTGCTTGCGCCGTTCCTTCAGCCGCGGAAACAGCTCATAGACGTGTGCCATATTGTCGGCAATTGTGCTGTTCGGACGGGTATACGCGCCCATTTCAAGGTTTTCTTCGACCGTCATGTGCTGGAAAATACGCCGTCCCTCGGGGCACTGCGCCAGACCGAGCTGGACGATCTTGTTCGGGGACATCCCCGCCAGCGGCTTGTCCATAAAGCTGATGGAGCCGCTCTTGGGATGCAGCAGACCGGAGATGGTGTTCAAAACGGTGCTCTTACCCGCGCCGTTCGCACCGATCAGCGTGACGATTTCGCCCTCGTTGACCTCCAGCGACACGCCTTTGACCGCATGAATCGCGCCATAGTAGACATGAATATCGTTGACGGAAAGCAGCATCGTTTAACCCTCCTTCTTCTTACCGAGGTACGCTTCAATGACGGCGGGATTGTCCTGAATGTCCGCCGGCGTACCCTTGGCAATGATTTTGCCGAAGTTCAGCACGCAGATGCCCTCGCAGATGCCCATGACGAGGTTCATGTCGTGCTCAATCAGCATGATGGCGATCTGGAACGTATCGCGGATTTTCACGATATTTTCCATCAGCTCCGAGGTTTCAGAGGGGTTCATACCGGCAGCCGGCTCGTCGAGCAGCAGCAGGCACGGATTGGTGGCCAGCGCACGCACGATCTCCAGCCGCCGCTGCGCACCGTACGGCAGCGAGCCTGCCAGATGATCGGCAACCGACTCCATGTTGAAAATGCTGAGCAGCTCCAACGCGCGCTCTCTGGCGATGCGCTCGCGGCGCCAGTATTCCGGCAGACGGAAGATCGCTGCTGCGGCGGAATACTTCATCTCCTCGTTGAGAGCGATCATAACGTTATCCAGCACAGTCAGATTCCGGAACAGTCGAATGTTCTGGAATGTGCGGCCAATGCCCATGTGGTTGACTTCAATTGTGCTCTTGCCTGCCGTAGACACGCCGTCGAGCAGGATGCTGCCGCGCGTGGGCTTATAGACGTTGGTCAGCAGGTTGAAAATCGTGGTCTTGCCGGCGCCGTTCGGTCCGATCAGACCGGTGATTTCCGTTGCGCCGATGGCGAGGTTAAAGTCGTTGACAGCGGTCAGACCGCCAAAATCAATGCCAAGGTGACGCGCTTCCAGAATCGGAGGGCGGCCGACGTCGCGCTCGGTCAGAAGGTTGGTATACGGCTGCGGAACCAGCTTCGGAGATGTCTTATTCATGTTCAGCAGCCTCCTTCTTCGATTTTTTGACCAGATTCGGCCGGAAAATACGGTTCAGAATGGCCTCCAGGGAACGGGACATCGAGAAGTCGTAGCTGCCCATGAGTCCCTTCGGGCGGAAGATCATCATAATGACCAGCGCCAGCGAGTAGGCCACCATGCGGTAGTCGGAGAACGAGCGCAGCAGCTCCGGCAGGATCGTCAGCACGATTGCGGAGATGATCGAGCCGAGCATCGAACCCATACCGCCGAGCACAACCATGACGAGGATTTCGATCGACTTCATAAACTTGAACGTCGAGGGATACAGCGACCCGAGATACCCGGCGTACAGGCAGCCGGCAATACCGGCCAGCATGGCGGACAGCACGAACGCGAACGTCTTATAATAGGTCGTGCGGATGCCGACGCTCTCCGACGCGATTTCATCCTCACGGATGGAGAGGATCGCACGGCCATGGCGCGACTTCATTACCGTATGGATGATGTAGCACGAAACGACAACGCAGATAAACACCAGCGTGAACGAGGAATACTTCGGGATGCGCTTCAAACCGGCTGCGCCGTAGGTGAAGTCAAAGCCGAGCACGCTGTCGATGTTCGTCAGTATGACGCGGATGATTTCGCCGAAGCCGAGCGTGATGATGGCCAGATAGTCGCCGCGCAGACGCAGCGCCGGAATGCCGATCAGGATGCCGAAGATCCCGGCGACAATCGCGCTGATCAGCAGTGCCAGCAGCATATACGGAATCGCAGCCGAGGTGTTGCCGGCCTTCAAAAGCGCCTGCACCGGAACGGCCTTCATGAAGATACCGCCTGCGTAGGCGCCAACGGCCATAAAGCCTGCGTGACCCAACGGAAGCTGGCCGAGGTAGCCGGTCGCAATGTTCAGAGAGACTGCCAGAATGATGTTGATACCGACCATGATCAAAATGCCGCTCCAGTAG
>CAKUJA010000166.1 GCA_934661135.1 uncultured Oscillospiraceae bacterium | reverse complement strand
GTCAAGGTCAAGACGTGTGAAGCAGTCAAAAAGTCCAAAAAACTCCTGAAATTCGTGTTGGATGACGGCTCTGGAACAGATAGAGTCATCCTTTCCGGCATTCACGAATACTACGAGCCGGAAGAATTGGTCGGAAAAACGTGCGTTGCCATCACGAATCTGCCGCCGAGACCCATGATGGGAATTGCGTCTGAGGGTATGCTTATTTCCGCTGTCCACCACGAAAACGGCGAGGAAAAGCTGCATTTGCTGATGGTTGATCCGCACATTCCGGCGGGCGCAAAGCTCTATTAAGTCAATTAAAATGCCGCCCGGCAGCTCATTTGAAGCTGCCGGGCGGCATTCTGCCTGGAATTCCTTGCAAATTCTGCGGCACTGCGATATGATAGTATCAGAACGAGAAAAGGAGGGAACCCTATGCAATGTCCGAAATGCCGCGCAAGTATGCCCAATGGGGCAAGATACTGCACGGAATGCGGCGCGAAGCTCCCGAGTCAGCCGGATTCCGTCCCCAATGTAGCACAGCCGATCATCCGCGAGACCGCGTACAACGAGAGTCCGTCCGTTGGCACCGAAGCACCGTCCGTCACTGCGCAGGGGGCGCGCCTGTCGCAGAATGCGCCTGTAAAACTGGGATGGTTCAAATTTCTCACGAAATTCTCACTATGGGCGAGCGCTGTTGCCAACATCGCAAATGCGGTACAGTTCTTTACGGGTTCGGAGCTTGGCACAAGTGAGGAAGTCAGCCTGATGTATTCGTTCTTTCCGATGATGAAAGTGCTGAATATTTTCTACGGCCTGTTGGCGCTGGCGTATGCGGCGTTTGCAATATACACACGCTACCGTTTGGCGCAGTTCCGGAAAAATGGGCCAGCCTGTCTTTATACACTGTTTGCTGCGGAGCTTGTGATGGCGCCGATCTATCTGGGAATCGCAAGTCTGATTCTTGGCCAGTGGTTGGGGTTGACGGATGTCATTGGTCAAACGCTTGTCTCAGCGATCTTCCTTTGGCTGAATGTGGTATATTTCCGCAAGCGTCAACACTTGTTTTGCCATTAACTGACAGATTAACGAAAATAGGAGTGAAACCGAAATGTGCACGGCAGCAACGTATCTGACAAAGGATTTTTACATGGGGCGGACGCTCGACTATGAGCGCGGCTATGGCGAGGAGGTCGTCATCACGCCGAGACGGTTTCCGTTTCAATTTCGCGAGGAAGGACGCTGCGAACAGCACTATGCGATTATCGGCACGGCGTGCGTAGCAGACGGTTATCCGCTTTACTACGACGCGGTCAACGAAGCAGGACTCGGCATGGCCGGCCTGAACTTTGTCGGCAATGCGCAGTATGCGGCGTCCTGTGAGGGCAAACGCAATGTCGCGCAGTTTGAGTTCATTCCATGGCTGCTTGGGCGCTGCGCAGATCTTGCGCAGGCACGCAAAGCGCTGGCAGAGCTGAACCTGACCGGGCTGCCGTTCAGTGCGCAGTATCCCGCAGCGCAGCTCCACTGGCTTGTAGCAGACCGCACGGGCGCGCTGGTGGTGGAATCCATGGCAGACGGATTACACGTCCATGAGAACCCGACAGGCGTTCTGACGAACAATCCGCCGTTCCCGGTGCAGCTCTTTGGCCTGAACGCCTATATGGGACTTTCTCCGAAACAGCCGGAAAACCGGTTTTCGGAGAAGCTGGAGCTTTCGGCGTTCAGCCGCGGGATGGGCGCGCTCGGACTGCCGGGGGATTTGAGTTCAGCATCGCGCTTTGTGCGCGCGGCGTTTGTGCGGGCAAATTCGCGCTCGGGCGAAAGCGAAGCGGAGAGCGTGGGGCAGTTTTTTCATATTCTCGGCGCGGTGGAGCAGCAGAAAGGCTGCTGCGAGGTGCGGGAAGGGGACTATGAGTATACGATCTATACGTCCTGCTGGAACGCGCAGCGCGGCATCTATTACTACACGACCTACGGCTGCCGCCAGATTCAGGCGGTCGATCTGCACCGCGCAGATCTGGACGGAAGCACACTTTCACGCTATCCGATGCGGATCGAGGAAGCGGTTTTTATGCAGAACTGAAGGTTCAGGCAATTGTTGAATTGTTGGATGTAAAAAAAGGACGCCGGATTTCCGGCGTCCTTTTGCTCGACCTATGAAAAGGTGGGCACAAGGGAGCACCGTCGCCGGTGCCCCCTTGCTGGAAAGAGGAAAGAATGGAATTATTCTTCGACGACGTACTGGCCGCGATCCTTGAGATCCTGAATGATCTGGGCGTGCAGCTTGGCGTCGAGCTTGTAGAACACGAACAGCATGAAGCTGATGGCAGCAAGGATCGCCGGGATCAGATTCATGACGATGTTCATCGTGGACAGAGCGCCGGCCGTCTGGGTCGCAGCGCCTTCAACATAGCCGTTGGCAGCGAGCATGGCGAGCAGCAGGGTCGGAGCGATTGCGCCGCCGAGCTTCAGCATGAAGCTGGTGCCGGAGGAGCAAAGGCCGTCCGCACGGACGCCGGTCTTCCACTGGCCATATTCAACGGTGTCGCCGATCATGCCGTACAGCAGGGCGGTGCAGAAGCCGTTGAAGATGCCGGTGCTGAACAGGAGCACGAGCACGAGCGTGGAAGAAGGGGTTCATGCTGTCAAATCAGGTGATTCTGACGCTGCTTGAAGTGCAGCAGCGCTCAAAGCCGCTGGCGCAGC
>CAKUJA010000165.1 GCA_934661135.1 uncultured Oscillospiraceae bacterium | reverse complement strand
TCATGCCCCTCCAGATAGCCCAGCAGCACTTTGGCCTCAATGGCGGCAAGCTCAACACCCTGCCGGACAGAAACGGCCATCAATTCTTCGGACTTCGTAATCAGCGTCATATAAGCGCTCTCCTTTCATTCCATACAGACTTTTCCGACCGAAAGCAGATACGAACACCAGCCGTAACTGATGCCGAGGTCTTTTGCCTTTTCGACCACCTGAGTGATGCTGTACTTCGGTTCCGGTCTTTTTGCGAGCAAAAGTTCCTCCAGCATCCTTTCCTCCAGCGCTTCCTGCTTCCGACGTTCAGCTTGAGCAAGGCTGCGTTCCAGATAATGCTCGCGGTGCTTGAGATAAGATTTGTGGGATTGTGCGGCCTGACGTTTCTTTACGCAGTCAGGGCAGAACTTCTGGCGGTTCTTGGCGTTCGGTATGTCCCGTCCGCACATCTCGCACTTTGGGGTACTCATCTGAAAATCCTCCCAGAATCCTTATCCATAAGGACAACCCGGCCCACGATCTCGAACCCGGCGAGATCGGCTACCTGCTTCAATGCGCTGACCAATGCACTGACGGTGCGCATCCGGGCAGCTTCAAGCTGTTCCTCCTTGCGGATGTTCTTGTGTGCCTCATACGGCGTCGGGTCGTTGTAATGCTCGCTGTTCTTCAGTTCCACGGTCGGCACCTCCTCATCAACAGATCATCGGAATCAGAAAGAACCACAACGGGTACGTCTGCCCAGTTACGATAATGGCCGCGACAATCGCAGCTCCAACTGCCAGCCACTTGGCTGCATCAGACATTTCAGCCCACATTAGTTTTTTCCTCCGTTTCAAGGTCTTTGTACGTTTTTTCCATCATCCGCTCTGAAAAATACAGCGCTTCAGCCAGTCTTCCCTCAACGATCATTCGCTCGGTGCAGGGCGGAAATTTGGAGCATTCAAACAGCGCTTTTCTGACCGCATAACGAAATCCATCACTTGCAATTCTGAGGTCAAACATTTCTTTACGTGTCATTCTGCTTTTTCCTCCGGCGCTACAGGCAACGGCATCCAGAACGGAACGTCCACAGGGTGAAAAATTGCATTCTCCCAATATGTGATGTCAACGTGCTTGACCGCGGCTCCCCAAACAATGATTCTTCCGAGTCTGTCAGCATCCGCTTCTGTCGGCGGGTCATACTTGGAATTTCTCCAGCATTGACCGGCCACTTCCTGCGGGGTAGCTTCTGGCTGGGTGTCGATATAGTTCTCCACATCCCGTAATGTGTGGATATGGCCTACCTTCATGCCCATGCGCAGGAACTCTTTCAGCATCTCAGCTTCAAGATACCGTTTCTTACTCATAAGGCGTCGTCCTCCTTTGCCTCAGCAACGTAGCACCAGCTCTGGGGCGGCTTGCTCAAACAGCAGCCATTGATTGCGCAGGTCGGCGGGAGCATATAGCTTCCAGACGGCTGATAATGCTCGCAGCTCTCATTTCCACAGACATCGGTTCCGTTCATGCCACGAAAGTCATGCCTAGAAAAGCCGGACAAGGACTTGGGCTGGTCATAAATCTTCAGGTCTGAGATATTCCATGCCCAGCCTTTGCATCTCAGGTAGCGGACAATGGCATCCCTGTCCATGCAGGCCTGCTGTTCTATGTCATCAGGCGAACGGTTCAGCGGCGCAAGCTCCCAAATCTTATCACAGATAAACTCGCCGATAACTTTTCTGTCAAGCCGTTGCCATTCATGGCTTACAGTTCGCAACCAATCAGGAATTTTCGTGCAGTAGATGTACACCTTGAACGGCGTTTCCAGTTTCGGACGGGTCTTGCGCACCTCAATGGTTTTCTTGCCCCGCACAATGAGGTCGCACCACTCAGGCCGAATGCTGATGAGGACTGCTTTATTCTTCAGGGACATCGACATCCTCCTTCTTCATCAAACGGTACTTCCAGCGGGCGAGCTTCTGCTCCATGATCTCGACCATCCGGTCGCCGACCGCATCACACATATTGCAGGGGTCGTTGTCATCCAGCTCGCCGCCGAAGAAGACGATGCTGCAAAGGTAGATGTCGGCCAACTCTTCGACCAGATTCTCGAAGGCGTCCTTCTCAGACACCGGCGTGGGATTCACACCGCAGCGCACCCGGCGGAGCTTCAGAGCCGCCTTGGACGCTTCTACGCATTCTTCCGCCATCTGGGCGAGGATTTCTTCTTCAGGCAGGGCATCGAAAATCTTGATTTCAGGCATTGTTATCCTCCATCTTTGCACCACAGTTCGGGCAATAGCTAAACGTTAAGACGTTCGCTCCTCCATTCGTAATTCTGTACCCTTTGCGGCATCTTTCGCAATACGCGACACTGCGTTGCAAAACCCAATGAGATACAGGCCGTTGGCTCTCCAGGTCAACAGCAGGAGCTTTCATCAGGTCATCGGCAAACCCGGAAACGAGGTTCGCAACGCTTTCCTTGACAACACCCTTGTTGTAGTCGAGATGGTTCCCGGAGGCCATCAAGGTTTTGGCCTCCTCCAGATTCTTCTTCGCCGCACCGTTCCATCCGTTGACGATGGGCACTACATTAACTAACCGTATGTCGCTCATTTTTTATCTCCTTTCAGACAAGCCACTGGGCCATCATACTATCAAACTCCGAGAAGCCGGTGCAGTGCAGTTCGGCTTTCTGTTCATCGGAGAGAGCGTTGAACAAATCCATCAAAACTGCATCGTACATCGCTGTATCGACATCAAGGCTGTTATGCAGGCAGTACGAGGTCCACAAGGC
>CAKUJA010000164.1 GCA_934661135.1 uncultured Oscillospiraceae bacterium | reverse complement strand
AGCGGAGCGGTTGCGGATTGGAAAGGAAGAAGGAAGGAGCGAATATGCAGTTTTCGGCGTTAGCCGGAAACGGAATGTAGCGAGTTTCTTCTGACGCGATGGCGGCACGGGGAGTGCTCCCAGCTCTGGAAGTTCTATTTCTTTTCTTCACCGTGCGCGGCGATTCTTTTCTTTCTCCAAAAGAGAAAGAAAAGAATGGGTTCCAAAAAGCGTGTCTTTGCGTGCAGTGAGAGACAAAAGAAAATGGAAAACACAAAAACCAATCTGTGGCCGGACAATGGCTGACATTCAAATCATTGGAGAAACCAAGATGAAAACACTGACGATCGGAATACTGGCGCACGTGGATGCGGGAAAGACCACGCTTTCAGAAGCGATGCTCTACCGCGCGGGAATGCTGCGCACGATGGGGCGCGTCGACCATGGAGACGCCTTTCTCGACACGGACGCGCAGGAGCGGGCGCGCGGGATTACGATTTTTTCCAAGCAGGCAGTGCTCGACCTACCGGATTGCCGGTTGATTTTACTGGATACGCCGGGACACGTGGATTTCTCCGCCGAGATGGAGCGAACGCTGCAGGTGCTCGACTACGCAATTCTCGTCATCAGCGGCACGGACGGCGTACAGGGACACACGCACACGCTTTGGCAGCTTTTGCGGCGGTATCAGATTCCGGCGTTTTTGTTCGTCAATAAGATGGATCTGCCGGGGATGGGGCGCGCGGCGTTGCTGGCGCAGCTTCGGCGGGAGCTTTCGCCCGAATGTATGGATTTTTCGAGCGCGGACTGCATGGAGCAGCTTGCACTCTGCGATGAGACGCTGATGGAGCAGTTTTTGGAGACTGGGGTGCTCTCGGATGCGCAGATCGGCGCGCTGATTCGTGCGCGGCACGCCTTTCCGTGCTTTTTTGGCGCAGCACTGCGGGACGAGGGCGTGGATGAGCTGTTGCAGGCGCTTGCGCGCTATGCGCCGGAGCCGGAGCGCCCGGCAGAGTTTGCGGCGAGGGTCTATAAAATCGCGCGGGATGAGAAGGGCGTGCGGCTGACGTTTTTGAAGGTGCTCGGCGGGGCGCTGCACGTGAAGGAGGTGCTGCGCGGCGAGGGCTGGGAGGAAAAATGCGACCAGCTCCGGCTCTACTCCGGGGCAAAGTTTACGGCAGTCCCGACTGCGGAGGCGGGAAGCGTCGCGGCGGTTGTGGGATTGACAAAAACGAGAGCCGGAGAAGGACTTGGTACAGCGGCGGACGCCGAGATACCGAGCTTACAGCCGGTGATGGAATATGAGATTCGGGTGCTGGACGACATCGATCCGCAGCAGGCGTATGGGCGGCTGCGGGTCTTGGAGGAGGAAGACCCGCAGCTCCATCTCCATTGGGATGCGCGGACGCACCAGATTCGCGTGCAGCTCATGGGGCAGGTGCAGCAGGAGATTCTGCAAGCGCTGATTTTTGCGCGGTTTGGCCTGCACACAGAGTTTGACGCGGGCAGCGTAGTATATCTGGAGACGATTGCGGAGCCGGTGGAGGGCGTGGGGCACTATGAGCCGCTGCGCCACTATGCGGAGGTACATCTGCTGCTGGAACCCGGCGAACCGGGCAGCGGCATCCAGATCGACACAATGTGCAGCGAGGATGCGCTGAGCCGGAACTGGCAACGGCTGATTTTTACGCATTTGCTGGAAAAACAGTACCGCGGCGTATTGACCGGTGCGCCGCTGACGGATGTGCGGATTACGCTGGTGACCGGGCGCGCACATCCGAAGCACACGGAGGGCGGCGATTTTCGGCAGGCGACGTACCGCGCGCTGCGACAAGGATTGCGCAAGGCGAAGAATGTGCTGCTGGAACCCTGGTACGCGGTGCGGCTGGAGCTGCCGGAGAACTGTGTCGGCAGGGCGATGAGCGACTTGGAGCGGATGGGCGGCGTATTTGACCCGCCGGAGCGCGGCGAGGGCGGCGTCTGCCTGCGCGGGAATGTGCCGGTAGCGGTATTTGGGGAATATGCGCGGGAGTTTGCAATCTACACAAAGGGGCATGGGAGAATGCAGCTCCACCCGGCGGGGTATCGTCCCTGCCGAGAGCAGGCGCGCGTGGTGGCTGCGAGCGGCTATGACCCCGACCGGGACATCGACGAGCCGTCTAGCTCGATTTTCTGCACACACGGCGCGGGATATGAGGTCAAGTGGGACGAGGTGGACAGTCATGCACATCTGCCGCTGCTGCATCTTGACCGGGAGGAGGAACCGGAGCCGCTTGCTGCGCCGCGGAAAATTACGCGGTCGGTAGCCGATGGCGGCGCGCCGGAGCTGGAAAAGGAGCTGCTGGCGATTTTCGAGCGGACGTATGGTGCGATTCGGCGGCGCGATGTGCTGCCGATGATGGCGATGCGCTCGGACGACAAGCGGGAGCTGATCCGCGCGCTGGAGCCTGCGGAGGAGTTTGTGCTGGTTGACGGCTACAACATTCTGTTTGCGTGGGATGAGCTGAAGAAGCTTGCACAGAGCAACCTCGACGCGGCGCGGCACGTGCTGATGAACCTCCTGTGCAACTATCAGGGTTACCGCGGGTGCGCGGTGATTTTGGTGTTTGATGCCTATAAGGTGCCGCAGAACCTCGGAACGGTGGAGAAATACCACAACATCTTTGTGGTCTACACGAAGGAGGCTGAGACGGCAGACAGCTACATTGAGCGCGTGACCTATGAGCTGCGCGGGCGGCGCAGGGTGCGCGTCGCGACGAGCGACAACCTCGAACAGCTCATCATTCTGGGACATGGCGCGGTTCGCGTTTCTGCGGCGAGCTTCCACGATGAGGTCATGGGTGTCACGGCGGAAATTTCACGCATTTTGCAGTAAAACAACCGCAAGAATCGCTGAGAAACCAAATTCTAAAAC
>CAKUJA010000163.1 GCA_934661135.1 uncultured Oscillospiraceae bacterium | reverse complement strand
GATACGGACATCTCAGCGGCCTCCTTTCGCGCGGCGGCTCTCCCGCTTTTCCAGCAGGTTGACGGCGAGCAGGACAACAAAGGAGATGGCGAGGTTGACCAGAACCCAGCGGAACGCCTGCACGTCGTCGTTGGTGCGCCAGAGCTGATAGACGGTGGTGGAAATGGTGGCCGTGCGGCCGGGCGTGTAGCCGGCGATCATGCTGGTGGCACCGTATTCGCCGAGGGCGCGCGCAAAGGCGAGCACCGCGCCGGCGAGGATGCCCTGACGACAGTAGGGCATTCGGATGCGCCAGAAGATATAGGTGTTGGACAGGCCGACGGATTTTGCCGACCAAGCCAGCGCTTCGTCGAAGGATTCAAATGCGCCGCGCGCCGTGCGGTACATGAGCGGGAAGATGACAACGGCGGTCGCGAAAATGGCCGACCACCAGGTCATGGTCAGCTTGAGACCGAACGTATGGAGAAACCAGACGCCGACCGGCCGCTTCGGACCGAGGACGCGCAGCAGCAGATAGCCGACGACCGTTGGCGGCAGGACGAGCGGAAGCGTGAGGATGACGTCGAGCACGCCCTTCACGAGACGCGGCGTCTTGGCGATGTAGTAGGCGGCAAGAATGCCGAGAAAGAAGATGACGACGGTACTGATGCCTGCGATGCGCAGGGAGTTCCATAACGGGTAAAGATCCATAGCAACTCCTGATTTTTCTTTAGGCAGCACCGCACAATTCGACAAGTAGATTCGGCGAGAGATCTTTCGTCAAGCCAAGATTTGAAAAGCGCAGGAATACTGTATGTCTTTCAAGCTTTTCGAACCGCAGGATTGGCGGAAAAGATCCGCCGAAGCGCGCGGACGCAATTGTGCGGTGTTGCCTTTATTATAGCGCAAGAGAAGGAAGAAGTAAAATGCGAGAATGAGCGGACGTTATGAAACGTCCGCCCATGCGGGATCTGCAACTCGCTATTACAGCGGAACGATCAGTTTATCGGGGAGAAGCCGACGGACGCAAAGACCGCGGAGGCTTCCGCGCCGGTCAGATAGTCGAGGAACGCCTTGGCTTCGGCTTCGTGCTGCGTGATGTTCAGCACGGCTGCCGGGTAGATGACCTGGCCGCACATCTCGGCGGTGGCCGTATCGACAACGGTCAGGCCGGCGGAGAAGGCGTCGGTGGCGTAGATGATACCGCAGTCGACAGCGGCTTCGCTGACCTGCGTGGTGACTTCCTTGACATTGCTGCCGTAGGTCAGGACGCCGGCGCTGGCGAGCGCCTGCTCATCCAGGCCATAGTAGGTGAAGATCTTTTGCGTGTACTGGCCGACGGGGACGTCTGCGTTGCCCATGGCGAGCAGGACGGTGCCGTCCTTCAGACCGGCGGCAAGGTCATCGTAGGAGGTGATGTTCTTCGGGTTGCCTTCGGGAACGGCGAGGGCGACCTTGTTCTCGAGCAGATTGATACGCGTGCCTTGCAGGACAAAGTCGAGACCGTCGGTGTTGCCGCCGTCGGCATCTTTAGAGCTGTCGAGCGCGTTCATCTGCTTCGGCGCGGCGGAAATAAAGACGTCACAGTCGGCGCCTTCCTCGATCTGGGTTTTGAGCGTGCCCGAGGAATCGAAGTTGAAAACGAGCGTCACGTTCGGCGCGACATCCTTGTATCTCTCGGCAATCTGGTTGAGCGTCTCGGTCATGGACGCGGCGGCAAAGACGATCAGCTCGACCGGCTCGGCTTCGGGTTCAGCGGGCATTTCCGTCTCAGTAGAGATGTCGGCCTGGTCGGGTTCGGCGGACGGTCCCGTCTCAGCAGAGGGTTCGGTCTGGTCGGGCGCGGTTGCGGTCGTGCCGGCGGCGGTGTCCTTTGCGACGCAGCCGGCGAACAGCGCGAGCACCATCACGAGCGCAAGAAGCAGGGCAATCCACTTTTTTATCATAAATCCTCCAATGCTTATTTGAATTGCTAATAAATATAGGGTATTTATTATACCAGCATTATAGGATAGGCGTGATATTTTGTCAAGATAAACGAAGCGGTTTTTCACAATGTCGAACAGAGGGTGGGAGAAATAGGCGGGCAGGAATTGCAAAAGGGCGGCCTGTCCGGTATAATGGAGAAAACTGGGGTGCTGGAGGTGCGGAAGATGGCGGAGGTTCGGCAAAAGAAGGCGTCGGCGCTGCGGGGCGCGATTTTGATTGTGGTGCTGGCGGCGGCAGTTGTGCTGGGCGCGCTGGCAGTTTGGAAGGGATACAAGGCGTCGAAGTGGACGCGGCCGGAGAGCACGGCGTCCGGCGAACCGGCAAAGAGCCGCGCGGAGCAGACACCCTCGCTGCCGGCAGAGCCGGCTTCGCAGCCGGAGATCAGCGTGGCAATGGAAGCGGAGGTTGAGCCGGTGGAGACCGTGACGCTGATGGCGCTCGGAGACAATCTTATCCACAACACGGTCTACTGGTCGGCGGAAACGGCAGACGGCGGGTATGATTTTACGCCGTTTTATCAGGATATTCAGCCGGTTGTGGAGCAATATGACATCGCCTGCATCAATCAGGAGACGATTTTTGTCAAGGATCACGCGATGCTCTCCAATTACCCGGCGTTCGGCAGTCCGACCGAGGTCGGCGACGCGCTGGCAGAGACTGGCTTCGACGTCGTTACCTGCGCGACGAACCACTGCTATGACAAGCTGGACACCGGAATCCGCGATACGTGCAGCTATTGGCGTGATAGCCATCCGGAGATCACGGTGCTCGGAATCCACGACAGCGAGGAGGATGCAAGGACGCTGCGTGTGGTGGAGAAAAGCGGAATCCGGATTGCGATGCTGAACTACACCTATGGACTGAACTATTCCGCGCCAGAGAAGAAATGGATGGTCGACCAGTTTTCGAGCTTCGACAGGATTGCGGCCGATTTGAAGCAGGCGGAGCAGGACGCGGATTTTACGATTGTTTTCGCCCACTGGG
>CAKUJA010000162.1 GCA_934661135.1 uncultured Oscillospiraceae bacterium | reverse complement strand
GCTTCATATGGCGGAAGAAACTTTCGCAGCATGCATTATCGTAGGGATATCCTTTCTTTGAGAAAGACTGAACCGCGTTATATTTTTCCAAGGTTTGTCGAAATGTGAAAGCGGTATATTCAGAACCTTGATCTGAATGAAACAGTACATAATCAGGCTCGCCTCTGTCGAAGTAAGCCTTTTCAAAAGCTTTGATGGTTAAGTCGACATCATGACGGTTGGACAGGCTCCAGCCTACGACTTTTCTTGAAAATAAATCAATAACAACACAGAGGTAATGGAAGCGTCCATTTACCTTTATGTAAGTAAAATCACTAGCCCAGACAGAGTTTGGAGTAGTGGGATTGAACTGCTGATTAAGGTGATTAACACAAGGACCGTTGTCTTTCCAGGCACCTTTCCACTTTGGTTTTTCTGTGGAGCGCTTTGGTAGATTCATAGTGTTCATCAGGCGGTACACTCTACCGAGACTGATGTTGATGCCATAATCACGTTCTAATACACGACGGATCTTGTAAGCACCAAGAGAGTTATCGTAATCAGTATAGATTTGCAAGATATGCTTACGAATCAGCTGATTTTCTTCTGTACGAGGTGCTGGATCTGAATAAAAGTGCTTGTAATAAGTACTGCGATTTACGCGAAGAACTCGGCAAAGAGGTAAGCGCCTAATAACATGATGCCTTTAATCCACACACAAATTATGAAATAATCACTCTGAGTTGTAAAATATCAGAATCACATTTTTAGAGTGTTTCCGAATTCGCAAACACTTGGATTCTGTAGTATCCCATAATTACACACAGGAGTGATCATAATGGACAAAGTATCTTTCGTGAAATCCCGCCTCAGGCTCGAACACTGGAAACGCCTCATCGCTGAATGTCAGGCAAGCGGTCTTCCGGTAAAGCAATGGTGCAGTAACAATGATGTAAGTAAAGACCAGTACTACTACTGGCTCCGCAAGATCCGTGAAATGACGGTCTCTGAGATACCGGTACCTGTTTCTGATACCGTATCTTTCAGAAGGCTTGAAGTCAAGCCTCCGCTGACTGGCACCAGGCAATCAGTAATGATACATCTGCCGCAGGCAACAGTAGAAGTGCCTGACGGGGTATCTCAGTCAACTGTTGAGGCAGTGCTGCTTGCATTGAAATCGACATGTTAGGTGATATCAGCATTGCCGAAAAGATATATGTGGCATTCGGATACACTGACATGAGAAAATCTATCGACGGTCTTGAGGCACTTGTACTGGAACGCTTTGACATGGATCCTTTCAAACGTAAGCGCCTAATAACATGATGCCTTGTTTTGATGTGATTTTTGACATATCATAGAAACTCGTGTGTAACTATTTTTGAAAGATCGCATATCATACACATTTTTAAGAGCGTTTGTGCAGGTATTTTTAAATGTGGCGGATAATACACAAATTTCGGGATTATACTGTGTCCACAAGTTCTGATACAATTTATCCAGCATGTGACTTTGGGATTTTTCCAGGCTATACCATTTTATCATTCTGATTTATAGTTCCGATCCAGATCGCTGTGAGCAACAGTCGTGCGTCACAGAAGTAAGCAGCCATGCATAACAGAAATAAGAGGTGATCATGAAACGCGGAGGTGAGCCCAAATTATATAATTCGGTTTTCGATTGAAGCTTTGCGGGTTTGATAGTAAAATAAAGACAGTCGATCGTTCGGATATCCGGGGCGTCGCACAGTTACATAGAAAATAAGAAAAAGAGGAGAAAATCATGGATCTGCTTGAAATAATGAGGAACCGCCGCAGTGTCAGGAAGTACACAGGCGAGCGTATAGATGATGAAAAGATAGAGAAAGTGCTTCAGGCCGGGATGCTTTCAGCATCGAGTAAGGGTCGCCGCCCATGGGAATTTATCGTGGTAAGAAGCAAGGAGGCGCTGGAAAAGATGGCGCATTCCAGAGTGGCAGGTGCTGCCATGCTAAAAGGTGCAGATACGGCGATCGCAGTGATCGCTGATCCGGAAAAATGCGATGTCTGGGTCGAGGACTGCTCGATCGTGATGGCGAACATGCACCTGATGGCAGACAGTCTGGGGCTCGGCAGCTGCTGGATACAGGGGCGTTTGAGAATGGCATCGGATCAGCCGCCCGAAACGACTGAGGAATATCTCAGAAAACTGCTGGGATTCCCGGAAACCTGCCATCTGGAAGCGATGCTGTCGCTCGGGGTGCCCGCATCGCATCCGGCACCGTATGATCTGCAGACCATCACTTCAGAAATGGCCGGCAAGATACACAGAGAGGTTTACTGAGCGGCCCGTGTCATCGCGCGGGTCTAGGTCAAGTCTGCGGGCTCACGCCTGTAGGCAAGCACTTGCATTCGCGCCCGCATACACAGCTGTGAAACTCGCAAAACACACTATCACACGTTAATCAGCACATATCAAGGATAACACGACGATACATGGACAGAAACAGGATATTAAAATCATATTACGGCTTTGACACTTTCAAGGAAGGCCAGGCAGAGGTCATCGACAGCATCATGGCGGGCAGGGACGTCATGTGCATAATGCCGACAGGAGCCGGCAAGTCGGTCTGCTATCAGATCCCGGCACTCATGCAAAACGGCACGACGCTGGTCGTCTCGCCCCTCATATCGCTGATGAAGGATCAGGTCAGTGCGCTGTCACAGATGGATATAAAGGCGGCATACATCAACAGCTCCATGACCTCGCAGGAATACGGCAGGACGCTTTCAGCCATGAGCAGAGGCCTTTACAGGATAGTCTATGTCGCCCCGGAAAGACTGCACTCCGAGACCTTTGCAGAAATATGCAGAGAAATAGACATACCGTTCATCGCAGTGGATGAAGCCCACTGCATATCGCAGTGGGGCCAGGATTTCAGGCCCAGCTACCTCAGGATCGCGGAATTCGTCAGAGAACTGCCGGGCAGACCGGTTATCGGAGCATTTACAGCAACAGCCACCCCGGACGTGAAAGAAGACATAAAAACACTGCTCGAGCTGGACGACCCC
>CAKUJA010000161.1 GCA_934661135.1 uncultured Oscillospiraceae bacterium | reverse complement strand
CAAAGTCGAGCGCAGCCACCGTGAGGATCAGAAGCGCTTCTATTCTTGCCACGACTTCTACTCTCTGGATGACTTTGCAAAGCAGCTCGTCGTTCATCATTCCCGTTCCAACAACTTACCTATGAGACCCCTCCATTGGCTTTCCCCCATTGAGTTCATTGTCCAATATGTTTGACAAACCTACATGTTTTTTTCTGTTTTCCGCTTTTGGGCTGTTTTTCGGCAAAAAACACGCGGTTTTTTTCTCTTTCTTCGCTGACAGGCGTTTCAGTGTGTTTCTTCGGTCATCCCTTCCTAATTGCCCGGAATATCAGTATGCTGACCAAAGCGCCCCTTTCCCGCGCCCGAACCATTGTGCGCACGGAGGCGGGCCGGGTGCAGGAACAGGCCAATTTCGATGCGGCACAAAAGGCCAAGGCCGCCGGGGCAGACGTGGTGAAGCAATGGTCAGCCGTCCTCGACGGAAAGACCCGCGACACCCACCGGGAGCTTGACCACCAGATCAGGGAAATGGACAAGCCCTTTGAGATAGGCGGTAAAAAGGCCATGCACCCCCACGATTTCGGCGACCCTGCCGAGGACTGCAACTGCCGCTGTACCCTGCTGACGCGGGCACGGGCCGCGCTGGATAAGGACGAGCTGGCCGTGATGCAGAAGCGGGCGGAGTTCTTCGGGCTGGATAAGACGGACAGCTTCGCAGAGTTCAAGGAAAAGTACCTGAAAGCGGCGGAACAGCAAGTGTCAACGAAGTTTATAAAGGATGCAAAAGACTTTGACAGTCTTGAAAAATACCTAAAAAAAGTATATAATATAAACGTGGATACTTCTGTCAAACAGCTTGATTTTGCGACAGTAAAGACTACGCTGGAAGGTGTAGAATCCATGCTCAATGAGTTTCCCGGCTTGGCAAATGAGCTGGGAATCATTGAAACGGGTAAATCTGGTGTCATGGCATGTTTTGGACAAAGCATCACCTTCAATCCGGCTTTTTTCCAGACGCAAGGCAAATTGCAGGATGAATGCAAAAAGGCTGTGAACAGCAAGTGGTGGGTAGATAATGCCTCACCGGCAAGTATTGGTGTGCACGAGAGCGCACACGCGGTGGAGTGGATGTTGCTGCAAAAAAACAGCACATATCATTATGATTGGGAACGAATTACGGCATGGAATGACTGCACCGAGGCGAAACGTATTGTTTCGCAAGCTTGCAAAAACGTTAAAAAAACCGCATCTGGAAAGGGAAAACGAAATGCAGAGCTTATTTCATCAATTTCCAAGTATGCACAGAGCAATCCTTCGGAAACGATGGCAGAAGCATTCGCTGATGTTTATGCAAACGGCAACAACGCCAAGCCGCTGTCCAAAGAGATTAAGCGCTTGACAATCGAGATTCTTGAGGCTTATGAGAAAGGTGAATGACCGTGAGAACTAAGGAAATCTGGGACGACTGGATGCTCTATGACGACGACGGCTTTCATAAAGGTATTCGCAGTGATGCCCCTGACGAGGTAAAAGAGGCGTACAACAAATATCTTTCTGATGTGAAAAAGCAAAGTAAGGGCGGCATGATGCCGAAATAAATATCACCTATATAAAGCACTGCGCCAAACGTTGCACGGTGCTTTTTTGTTGGGAGGAAAAAGCCATGAGCCTTTCGGAAATCGAAAAGAAAATTGAGGGGAAAGAAATCACAAGCGTTGAGGACGCGCGGAAATACCTGACAGACGAAGAGATATTGTATTACATGGAAAACAATATCTTCTGGGGTATCTGTACGGGCGTTGAAGATGAGGACGTATGCGTTGTGGCTGAAATCCTCCGCGTTCTGGGCGGCAAGGGATATAGCGTTGCGCATACGTCCCGGATTCTTTTGGCTTGTAAAGCGTTTGCTGAAAGAATCGCGCAATTCAGGTTTTAGGAAAGCCAGAAGTGACGCTTTTGAATTACTTACTGGGGATGAAACGATTGAAACCATTCAGAAAAAGACCGCCAAAGCCAAGCAGCATACCCTACTATATCGACAAAGTGATTGACTATCGCACCCAATACGAAACCGCCAAGAAGGTTGAAAACAGCTATCCGCCAGTCGTGGCGGAATTGCTTCTTAGTATTCTCATCAGTGTACGCGCGCTCCGCGGCACGTTCGGCGTTCTTTCCGGCTTCCTCCTGTTTTTGCTGCTCAAGCTGATCTTTTCGGCGTAGGGTCTCTTCCTGATAGGCCCGAAGACCTGCCTGCGTAACATAGGCGGTCGAATAAAACCGATGGGCAAAGAGATAGCCGTCGTCAATGAGGCGCTGCACAGCGGGCAAAAGCGCCTGATCGAGGCCGGTTACTTCTTCCATCGGAAATTTAGCTGTGCCGTGTTTTTCCAGAAACATTTATGTTTCCTCAGATACCCTTTTTCCAAAAAACGACTTGACGGAACCAGCGGCAGAGCATAAAATAAGAATAGTTAAAAAATGGAAGCGGCAAGAGAGTTCGCTTTCGCATACCCTTTATCAAGCCATAAAGGAGGACAGACCGATGCGATATCACGCTCCATCGGGTGGAATCCGAGATACATTTCATCAGGGGCTCAGCCGCCGCGCCTATGAAATGCTTGGCTCTCATCCCTGCGAGGAGGGAGGCAGGCGTAAGTGGCATTTCTGTGTTTGGGCTCCCAACGCAAAGCACGTGGCGCTGGTGGGTTCCTTTAACCATTACGACCGCAGCGCCCACCCCATGAAAAAGCAATACGACGGCACCTGGGAGCTTCGGCTGGACGAGGAGACCCTCTGGCACGACGCACCGGAGGACGGCTATCCCACCTACAAATACGCCGTCTGGGGGGCGGACGATATCTGGCGCATGAAAGCCGACCCTTACGCCTTCTACAGCGAGCTGCGGCCCAACAACGCCAGCCGTCTGTACGATCTGGAAGGCTACGAATGGGGCGACGCGGAGTGGCTCAAGACCCGCCACGATTTCAATCCCTATCAAAGCCCGGTAAACATTTACGAAGTGCACATGGGTTCCTGGCGCAGGCACCCGGATGGAAGCTTCTATTCCTATACAGAGCTGGCGGACGAACTGATCCCCTACGTGCTGGACATGGGCTACACCCATATCGAGCTGCTTCCAGTGATGGAGCACCCGCTGGAC
>CAKUJA010000160.1 GCA_934661135.1 uncultured Oscillospiraceae bacterium | reverse complement strand
CGGTCATCGACCGGGCGGTGAGCTATACGAAGGACTGTATGGGCGCGACGGATGCGCAGCTCGGCAACGTGAAGCCGGAAAATACGTCGGCGCTGATGGTGTTGCAGGAGAATGCACAGGTGCCGCTGGAGAATATTCGCGCGGGAATGCACGAATGGCTGGAGGATGTCGGAGCAATTTTGCTGGATATGATGGGGACGTACTATGGCAAGAGACCGGTGGTGCGGGAACGTGTGATCACAGAACCGACGACTGGCGCGGACGGACTGCCGGTATTCGAGGAGGACGGCTCGATGCGGCTGGAGCAGCGGAGGCAGAGGGTGGCGGTGCCGTTTGATTTTACGGTATTTAAGCGGCTGTGGCTGCGGGTGCGCGCGGATGTCGGTGCGGCAAGCCAGTATTCCGAGATCGCGGTGACGCAGACGCTGGACAATCTGCGGCAGGCGGGCGTGCTGGATGTGGTTGCATATCTGGAGCGCGTGCCGGAGCGGTTGATTCCGCGCAAACAGGAGCTTATTGAGAAGCTGAAGAAGCAATCGGCTGCGGCAGCGGCGGAGAACGAATAAAGGAGGAAACATGAAACAGATGCAGGACGTTCAGGAAATGGAGCAGGAGGCAATTTTGCCGGAAGGATATACGGCGGAGGATGATTATTTTGAAGATGACAACTGGGGAGGGCAGGAGCCGGCAGAGACGGAAGCTGCGGAGCAGCCTGGCACGGAGGAGACGCAGCCTGCGCAGGAGACAGAGCGCGATCTGCGCGCAGAGGCGGAAGCGTTTTTTGCACAGCGGCCGGGCAGCCAGATGCCGGAGACGGTGCTGGATGCGTGGCTCGGAGGAATGAGCCTGAGCCAGGCATATGCGCAGCATGAGGCACAGGTATGCCGCGCGGAGAGCTGGCGGCTGGCGCGGGAGAATCAGGTGCTTCGGCAGAATGCGGAGGCGGCCGGACGTGCGCCGGTGCGCGGCGTGAACGGCGGCGGAGATACGCGGCCGGAGCCGGAGGACCCGTTTTTGAGCGGATTTAACGACGAGCGGTGGTAAGGATGTAACGCCATGGAGCGTGTGGGTGGAGTCGGAAAGGCGAACGGTCTGACCGTGGGTGGGAGTTCGGAACTGGAATGCTGGCAATTTGGAGACGTCCGGGGTCTCCTTTGCAATATATCATTTTTATTATTTAAGGAGGAACAACAATGGCAGGTGGCAAGAATCTGGCAACAAAGTATGCAAACAAGGCGGATGAGCGATTCTCGAAGGAGTCGCAGGCGATGCTCGCGGTGAACAGCGATTTTGAGTTCACAGGTGCGAACACCGTCAAAATTTATTCGATCCCGGTGGTCGCGATGAGCGATTACCAGAGAAACGGCAGCAACCGATATGGCACGCCGAGCGATCTGACGCGCAATGTGCAGACGTTGACAGTGACGAAGGACCGCGCGTTCTCGTTTATCATCGACAAGGGCGACAAGCTGCAGTCGGAGATGGTGACGGACGCGGGCAAGGCGCTGGCGCGGCAGATCCGCGAGGTGTGGGTGCCGGAATTTGATGCGTACGTATTCCGCGTGCTGGCGCAGGCGGCACAGGAGCACGGCAACACCGACACGACGACGGCAACAACCTCCAATGCGTACAGCCTGTTTTTGAACGCGATGGAAAAGCTCGGCAACCAGAATGTGCCGGACAAAGGGCGCGTGTGCTTCTGCTCGTGCAAGTTCGCAAATCTGCTCAAGCAGGACAGCGCGTTTGTCCGCTACGGCGACGCGGCGCAGCAGATGCTCATCCGCGGCGTGATCGGCGAGGTAGACGGGTGCAAGATCGTCAAGGTGCCGTCCGGACGGCTGCCGTCGGGGTGCAGCTTCATCCTGACGCATCCGATGGCGGCGACGGCGCCGCGGCAGCTCGAAGAATACAAGACGCACGACAATCCTCCTGGCATCTCCGGATGGCTGGTGGAAGGGCGCGTGATCTACGACTGCTTTGTGCTCGGCGAAAAGCGCAGCGCGATCTTCTATCAGGGCGGCGCGGACGGTATGAAGCAGATGACCGTCGGTACGGCGGCGACCGGCACGGGCAAGTCGACCGTGCTGATTATCCCCGGACAGCACGATGCGCAGGGCGCAAAGTGGTATTACGATACGGCGGCGACGGCTTCGGCGCTGGAGAGCGCGGCCTACGGCACGGCAATTACGACCGCGAACTGGACAGAGCTGACAGCGGCCAGCACGGAGATTACACCGAATGCGGGCGACACGGTGATTCGCGTGGTGGAGGTCGACAAGAACAGCAAGCCGATTGCGATCGGGGATGCAGCGCTGAACGTGGGGTGAGAGAAATGAAGCGAGGGCGGACAGTGCCGTCCGCCCCTGCGCCCTTGGAACCCGCGGCGTATGGAAGCTGGGGAAGCAGAAAAAAGGGGGAATTTAGATGACATATGGGCAAATGCGCGACCGGGTGCTGATGCTGCTGAATCAATATTCGATTGCGGGCGGAAGAATCAAGGTGACATACAACAATCAGGCGGACTATCTGGCGCGGGTGCCGGGTGCGGTAAATGACGCGCTGCTGTATCTTGCGACGACGGCGCGGCGGCTGCGGTGTATGGCGGCGCTCGGGCGCGGCGAGGAGACGGCTGGATGGTCGGTGTATGCGCTGCCGGAGGACTGCTGGCAGGTGTGTGCCGGCGGCGTGTTCCGCTTTGGCTGCGGCACGATGGAGCGGTGTGCGTCGTTCCGACTGCTCGGGGAGCGGCAGGTTGCAATTCCCGGGCAGGCAGAGGATTGGCAGGTGGAATATTTCCGTTATCCGGTGCTGCTGAAGCCGGAACCGGAGGAGACGGCAAGCGTGGACTGCCCGCCGGAGGCGCTGGCGGCGTGCGCGTGCTATGCGGCCGCGCAGCTCGCGGGGCATGACGATGCCTATTTGCAGGCGGTGCTGCAAAATGAGTTTGAAAACCGGCTCTCGCGGCTCGGAGAGCTGCCGTCAGCGGCGCGGGAGTGCGTGGACAATGCGTATGGCGGCTGGGAGGATACGGTATGAGTCTGCGGGGAATCACGCGCTATGGCGGCGTGCGGAATCCGTATCTCAGCCGCCAGGACGCGAAGCAGGAGCATTCCGTCAGCTTTGAAAAGCTGGATGGGGGACTGAATCTATGGGATTTGGACTACCGGATGGGGCGGAACGAGAGTCCGAGGATG
>CAKUJA010000159.1 GCA_934661135.1 uncultured Oscillospiraceae bacterium | reverse complement strand
GCTTTTCACAGTGCGATAGCCAGCTCACCGGCCTGACGGTCTGCGAAAACGGCCGCACCTACGAGCTTCCCTGCCGCCGCACCATTCTTGCCATCGGCCACAGCGCGCGCGACACGTTCGAAACGCTGCTCCAAGCCGGCGTCCCCATGGAGCCGAAGCCGTTTTCCATGGGCGTCCGCATCGAGCACCGCCAGTCCGCCATCAACGAAAGTCAGTATGGCGCCTTTGCCGCCGGGCTCGGCGCGGCCGACTATAAGCTGAACGCCCGCTTCCCAGACGGCTCCTCCGCCTATACCTTCTGTATGTGTCCCGGCGGCCGTGTCGTCGCCGCCGCCAGTGAGGAGGGCGGCGTTGTCACCAACGGCATGAGTGATTTTGCCCGCGACGGTGAAAATGCCAACGCCGCGCTGCTTGTCACGCTGACGCCCGACGATTTCCCCGGCTCCGGCGTCCTCGCCGGGATGTACTGGCAGCGCGAGCTAGAGCAGGCCGCGTTCCGCGCCGGCGGCTCCAACTATTGCGCCCCCGCGCAGCTCGTCGGTGACTTCCTCGCCCGCCGCCCCAGCACGGCGCTCGGTTCGGTTCGCCCGTCCTACCGCCCCGGCGTTGCGCTTTGCGACCTCCATGCCGTACTTCCGCCGCAAATTACCGCTGTGCTCGAGCAGGCCATCCCCGCGCTCGACCGCAAGCTCTGCGGCTTTGCAGCGCAGGATGCCGTACTCACAGCGCCGGAAACCCGCAGCTCCAGTCCAATTCGCATCCTGCGCGGCAAAATGCGGCAGTCTGCGCTTCGCGGTCTCTATCCCTGCGGCGAGGGTGCCGGCTATGCCGGCGGCATCACCTCTGCCGCGCTCGATGGTCTCCGCTGCGCCGAAGCGCTGATCGCCGCACTCTGATAAACGAAGTCCGCCCATCTCCATGCGGAGATGGGCGGGTTTTTCGTTCTCACTTAGAATGTCGCAACCGACTGCTTTGCCGGTTCCGCCGGCGACACCGAGATCGCCGTCAAAATCGGACCTTCGCCCTTGTAGAGCGGATGGCGTTTCACTTCAATCTTGGCCGTCACCGTCACCCACGAGCGCGGTATCAGTCCTTCGCTGCCGACAAACTTGCACGGCAGACCCATAAACGTAATGTCCGCCTCGCAGCAGGTCATGACGAACCGTCCCGGCGCGAACATTCCTTCCTTTTCACGGCGCAGCCGCGCCACCTGCCCCTTAAACCTGACCGTCTTGCCGTCGTACTTCTTCGCTTCCTCAGTCACGTCGCGGTAGAACAGCGCATAGTCCTCATCCGCAATCTCGATCACCGGCGCGTTGATGTCAAACGGCAGCGGATCGATAATCTCGTCAAACTGCGACTTGCCGTCGGTGTACTCATACATAATGTCGATCTTGCGGTTCACGGCGCGCGCAATCTTGTGGAACGGCATAATGTCCGCCCCCGGCGTCATCCGGTTGAACACCACAAGCTCTGCGCCCGCCAGCTTGTCCACGACGAGCTGGCGCATATTCGCGTTGTAGCTCAAAAACGTCCGGCTGTCGGCAAACATGACCTCCTGCGCAATCAGCCAGGAATCCGGCGTTTTCAGATAGAAATCCGCCGCCATATGCATTCCGTTCAGCTCTACAACCACGCGCTCCGCGCGGTGCTTTTTACGCAGTCCCTCCAAAAATTCCTCACTGAGCTGTTCGTAATCCGGTGTCTCGATATAGACGTTCTGGCTGGGGTAGGCGGAGATGTCGTATTCCTCCTCGCCCTCCTCCAGCACCAGCAGCAGCGTCCGCTCCCCGGAGTTAAAGCGCGGGTCCTCCAGCGTTCCTTGGATAAACTTCGTCTTGCCGGACTCCAAAAATCCGGTAAAGACGTACATCGGAATCTGTGCCATAGCCGCTCCCTCAGTGCGCCGTGCCAAACAGCTCGGCCACAGCCTGCTCGTTCAGCTTCGAGCCGATCACGCAGATGCGTCCCGTGACCATCGCGCCGCCCTCGCGGACATCCGGTTCGCCCGGCACATAGTCAAAGTGAATCCACCTGCCGCCGTCGGCATTCGCAACATACCCCTTGCAGCGCAGCACCATACCGTACTTCTCCGCGTCCTCGAGCGCCTTCAGGCAACCTTCAATCTCCGCCTTCGTGAACTTCTTGTGCGTCTCCTCGCCCCAGCTCACAAACACCTCGTCGGCATCGTGGCCGTGGTGATGGTGATGATGGTGATGCTCGTCCTCGTCATCGTGGTGATGGTGGCACGAGCAGTCCGGATCATCACACTCGTCCTCATCGTGGTCATGGTGATGATGGTGATGCTCGTCCTCGTCATCGTGGTGATGGTGGCACCCGCAGTCCGGGTCATCGCACTCATCCTCGTCGTGGTCATGGTGATGATGGTGGTGGTGCGCTTCCTCCTCCATCTTTTCCAGCTCCAGCGCAATGGACGTTTTCTGTTCCATTGCTTCTTCAATCTGCTTGCCTGTCAGCTCCGTCCACGGCGTCGTGACAATCACGGCCTCCTTGTTGTGCTCACGGAGCAGCGACACGCAGGCATCGAGCTTCTCCTCGCTCATTCCATCCGTGCGGGAGAGGATGATCGTGTTTGCCGTTTCAACCTGGTTGTTGTAGAACTCGCCGAAGTTCTTCATATACATCCTGCACTTCGTCGCGTCCGCCACAGTCACGAAGCTGCCGAGCTTTACTTCGTCATTTGTCACGCGCTGCACGGCCTTGATGACATCCGACAGCTTACCGACACCCGAAGGCTCGATCAGAATGCGGTCAGGTGCATACTCAGCCACAACCTTCTCCAGCGCTTTGCCGAAGTCGCCCACCAGTGAGCAGCAGATGCAGCCGGAGTTCATCTCCGTGATTTCAATGCCGGCCTCCTGCAAGAAGCCGCCGTCAATGCCGATCTCGCCGAATTCGTTCTCAATCAGCACAATCTTTTCACCGGAATAGGCTTCCTTGATCATCTTTTTGATCAGCGTCGTCTTGCCGGCTCCCAGAAATCCGGAGTAAATATCAATTTTTGTCATAACAAACACCTTCTGTATTCTATTTTGCTTTATTTAGTATAGCACGTTCGTCAAGCCTTGGCGCATCTTTTTTCCAAGATTTACGATTCCTTCATATTTCCCGCCGCACCCGTAGGGGCGGACGACTCTGTCCGCCCGTCCCTCCGATCTTCCGCCGCACCTTGTAGGGGCGGACG
>CAKUJA010000158.1 GCA_934661135.1 uncultured Oscillospiraceae bacterium | reverse complement strand
GTATACCACTGCTAAGATACTTCATCAAGTCCCGCAAAAAGAAAAAGCCCGCCCGCACACCCCGGTCTCACACCGAGGAATGCAGGCGGAGTGCCAATTCTCACACTGTTATCTCTATTCCATTTCGGAAGGCCACCTTTACGCTGCCATCCAGATTAACCGTCATTCTGTCAATCGTCGCGTTCCAAAGCTCTGTTGAGAAAACTGTAATCGACTGGTCGCTTGTCAATACAGCGTCCCGGAAGGTTTCTATTTCCCTGCGCTGTCCCTTGCGCCGGGCGCATTCCGCGTCAATCTCCTTGACCCGATCCGCCGCCTTGTGAAAGCGCTCCGTCAGGCTGTTGTACTTTCGGTTGTATTCTGCCTGGTCGAGGGCGGCGCTGGCGTTCTGGCCCACGGCCTGCCGGATCAGTTCGGATACGATGCCCATCTCGACCTGCAAGGATTCCTTTTCCGCATCCAGTTCCGCTGTATCGGTCAGCTGCTGGAGGATCGCCTGCATATCGTCAGCAATGAAGTCTTTCTGCACCAGCAGCTGATTGAAGGCCGCCAGAAACTTCTGTTCAATCATCGGCTCGCTCAGGTGCGGCGTTTGACAGCCGGTTCCCTTGACGAACCGAGCGTTGCATTGCCAGACGGTACGGCGATATTTGTCATTGGAGTGCCAGACCTTGCTGCCGTATACGCTCCCGCAGCAGCCGCAGTAAATTCTCCCGGAGAAGCAGTGCTGGCTGTTGTGCTGGCGACCCAGCTTTCTTCGGCGCTCCAATTCCAGCTGCACTTCTTCGTAAACCTCGTCGCTCACGATGGCCGGGTGACTGTTTTCGACGTAGTACTGCGGCACCTCGCCCTCGTTGACTTTCATCTTCTTGGTGAGAAAATCCGTGCAGAAGGTCTTTTGCAGCAGCGCGTCGCCCTTGTATTTTTCATTGGTGAGGATGCTCAGAATGGTTCGGGGCTGCCATGTGCTTCGACCGGATGGTGAAAGAATGCCCTCGCTCTCCAAAATCAGCTTAATTTTGTAGGGAGTCATCCCGTCTAAAAACAGGCGGTAAATGCGGCAAACTATCTCCGCTTCCTCCGGCACAATTTCCGGTTCACCGTTTTCGCCCTTACGATAGCCGAGAAACTGCTTGTAGGGCATGGACACTTTGCCGTCCGCAAAGCGCTTACGCTGACCCCACGTCACGTTTTCAGAAATGCTTCGGCTTTCCTCCTGCGCCAGCGAGGACATGATGGTCAGCAGCAGTTCTCCCTTGGAATCCAAGGTGTAGATGTTTTGCTCCTCGAAATATACTTCCACGCCATGCTCCTTGAGCAGACGAATGGTGGTCAGGCTGTCTACCGTATTGCGGGCAAAGCGACTGACCGATTTCGTGATAATCAGGTCGATCTTCCCGGCCAGCGCGTCAGCGATCATGTCGTTGAAGCGCTCTCTGCGCTTGGTGCTGGTGCCGGTAATTCCCTTGTCCGCGTAGACCTGCACGAAACGCCAATCCGGCTTGGCGCTGATGTAATCTGTATAATAGCTGACCTGTGCTTCATAGCTGGTTTTCTGCTCGTCGCTGTTGGTGGAAACGCGGGCATAGGCTGCCACGCGGCGCTTTCGTTTCTCCGGGTGTGGCTGTGAAACGGTTGAGCGTAGCTGGAAAAACAGTAATCCGTGGGCTTGCAGCGTAATTTTCACTCATGGTCATATCTCCTTCTGGCGTGGGCGGCGGCCTGCACTCGCATATCGTCTGTCCAGCTGTCGCGGCGGGAATGATCCTGCCACGCGACTTCCTGCTCCTGTCCGTTGCGGAAAATGTAGCGCAGGCTGTTCGGGCCGGTCACATGGATCTGCTCAATAGTAGCTGCAAAGGCTTCCTCATCGAATTCCTCAAGGCCCAATACGCTGGCGGTTGTTTGCAGCAGGATGCTTTCCGGGATTTGCTTGCTGGCGCAATACTTCTTCCCCTTCATATTATAGGTGGTGCATATCCACACCGGCTTGGAATAAGGCGTTCCTGCCGAGGCGATTTTACGGCGGTAATAGCTGCCGCACTGGTCGCAGCGGAGAATGCCGCTGAATGGGTAACGTCCTGATGCATCCCGATTGGGGTGATAATGCGCAATGCGGATTGCGGTCAGACGCTGCACTGCATCAAAGGTTTCCCGGTCGATAATCGGCTCATGGGCATCATGTACCAGATACTGCGGCAGTTCGCCACGGTTGGGCAGCTGCTTCTTTTGCAGATGATCGGCAACGAAGGTTTTCTGCAATCGCAGATCGCCCACATAGCATTCATTTTTCAGCATGGCCGTGATGACGCTGGGCCACCACTGGTCGCTGTTCATCGGCGGGATATGCGCCTCGTTCAGCTTTTTGCTGATCAGTTCCCGGCCCATGCCGTCCAGATAGTCGCGGAAGATCATCCGCACAATCTCCGCTTCCTCTGGAACAATTTCCAGCCTTCCATTTTTCATTTTGTAGCCATAGATGCGGAAAAAGCTGGGCTTGCCCCTTTGAAAGTCGTTGCGGATGCGCCACTTGCAGTTTTCCGAAACGCTGCGGCTTTCCTCCTGTGCAAAAGAAGCGAGGATGGAAAGCATTAGCTCTCCATCCCCGTTCATCGAGTGAATATTCTGTTCTTCAAAAAACACATCCACGCCCAACGATTTCAGTTCTCGCACAGTTTCCAGCAGTGTTACCGTATTGCGGGCGAAGCGGCTGAGACTTTTGACGATGATCATGTCGATCTGGCCGTTTCTGCAGTCCGTCAGCAGCCGTTGGAAGTCCTTTCGCTCCTTCGTTGTGCCGGTCATTTCATCCGCATAAATGCCAGCAAAAATCCAGTCGGGATTGCGCTGAATCAGATCGCTGAAGTAGCTGACCTGCGCGGAGAGGGAATGCAGCATCGCGTCTTTTACGCAGGAAATCCGCGCATAAGCGGCCACACGCTTCTTCCCGGCTTTCTTTCTGCCGCCCGGCATGGTTTGATAAATAATTTTTGCCACTCGGCTCACCTCCTTGGCAGCTGGCATGTTACCTCTGAAGCCCGGACAAAGCAAGTTAAATTGTATCAACAACGAGCAGAAAAGATCGGCTGATACTTCTCCCGCAAAAGCTGTTCTGCGCTGCGAAATTCATCCATGGAGATCACACCGCTTCCCAGCATGGCGCGGCAAATAGAGAGCATCGCCTGATACCGGATTTCCTTTTCAAAGCCTTGCTGTGTCATATGTTTATCCTCCAATAC
>CAKUJA010000157.1 GCA_934661135.1 uncultured Oscillospiraceae bacterium | reverse complement strand
GCTGGGCACTGTCGGACACCATGGGGGAAAGGCCGGTGGTGAACGAGACGGTTGCGCAGCGCGGGATGGCGAACAGCGGGCCGATCGTCAGATAGAGCAGGCACGTGAAGAAGATACCGTAGCCTTTACCGACCTTGCTGGAAAGCGCCTGAAGTCCGTCGGAATGGGTGATGCCGATGGCTGCGACACCGAAGATGGGAATGCCGACCGCGGTGACAATGAAGCCAAGAATTGCCGGGAGGACATTGCTGCCGGCCATCTGGCCGAGGTGTACCGGGAAAATCAGGTTTCCGGCGCCGAAGAACATTCCAAACAGCGTTCCGGCGACGAGGAGCTTTTGCCGGAAGGTCAGTTTTTTTGCAGTCATCGTAAATCACTCCTTTTGATGGAATTGATTGTAAACGAAAGCCTTGAAAAAAGGAAACGCGCGATTATAATAGACATATGACAGTTCGTAATAGTGCGCGTCATACCCTTGTTAGCTGACGCGTTGGAAAGGAATTTGAGATGGATGGAAAAAAGCTTGAGATTTTGATGACGGCGGTCGACCTTGGCAGCTTTTCGAAGGCATCGGAGGTGGTAGGGTACACACAGTCCGGCCTGACGCATCTGGTGGACAGCCTGGAGCGGGAGATCGGCCTGACGCTTGTGCGGCGCGACCACAGCGGCGTCTCGCTGACAAAGGAGGGCGAGGCGCTGATGCCGCTGATCCGGGAATTTTTGCGCGCCAACGCAAAGCTGGAAAATCAGATTGCGGCGATTACGGCGCGGCAGACGGAGACCATCCGCATTGCGGCCTATGCCAGCATTGCGATGCGCTGGATGCCGGAGATTTTATACCGGTTCCGCCGCGTCTGTCCGGACATCGACGTCGATCTGCGGATGGTTGACCACGAGCTGGAGCCGTTTGAACTGCTGGAAAAAGGGGAGACGGACGTGATTTTTGCCGCGCGGCAGAGTGGTTTTGCCTGTGACTGGACGCCGCTCTGGAATGACCCGATGTGCGCCATTCTGCCGCCGGATGATCCGTTTGAGGGAGAGATATTTCCGATTGCAGGATTCACAGACAAGGAATTTTTGATGCCATACGGCCGGTTTGACCTTGATGCACGGGTTGTATTTGAGCAAAACGGCGTGAAACCGCATATTCGGCAATGCTATGTCGACGACGAGACCGTTATCCGCATGGTGAGCAAGGGACTGGGGCTTTCCATGATGGCGGAGATGATGATTCGCGGACAACTGGACGGCGTTCGGGTGCTGCCGGTGTATCCCGCGGCGGGGCGGGAGCTTGGGATGGGACTGCATCCGCGCGAGCGGGCGCCGGAGGGCGTGTTGAGATTGCGCGAGTGCGTGCTGGAATTTATTGGGGAACGCAAGGACGCGCTGCGCCGGGGCGGTAAACAGACGACGGAGACGGACAATATGCGGCAAATACTGTCCGTGAGCGACAAACAGTGAAAATAGACAGGGAAAAAGTGTGCACTTGCAAAAAGGAAGCAGTCGTGGTATGCTAAAGAAAATGCAGTGCACTGCGAAAAAGCACAAAGAATGGCAATGCTCGGCAGCCGCGCCGAAGCCGGATACTAGGGTGTATCTGAAAGCATCCAACGCACTCGGACGGCGGGGCTTTTTGCACAGCGCTGCGCCATTCTTTCTTGAAATACGATAGTATTCCTGCGCTTTTCAAATTTTGACTTGACGAAAAATCTCTCGCCGAATCTGCTTGCTGAATTGTGCGGTGCTGCTCTATATATAATAATATCGGAATTGGGAAAGGAACTTGGCATGAAATTTTCTGAAATGAAATATGAGCGCCCGGATTTGGAGATGCTCAAGCATGAGCTGGAGACGCTGAATGCGCGGCTGAAGGCCGCCGCGACCTATGAACAGGCGCGCGAGACGTTTTTGGAGCACGAGAAGGCGACAATTCATTTTGAAACGCAGGCGACGCTGGCCAGTGTCCGCCACAGCATCGATACACGCGATCAATTTTATGACGCGGAAGAAACGTTTTGGAATGCGGCGGGGCCGGAGCTGGACGCGTATGAGGATGATTGGAAGGGCGCGATGCTCGAAAGTCCGTTCCGCAAGGAATTTGCGGCGGAATACGGCGATCTGATGTTCATCAACGCGGAGATTGCGCGCAAGGCATTCTCGCCGGAGATCATCCCGGAGAGCCAGCAGGAGAACGAGCTGACGCAGGCGTACGGCAAGCTGATTGCCAGCGCGCAGATCCCGTTTGAGGGCGGCGTGTATACGCTCTCGCAGCTCTCGCCGTTCAAGAACGATGCGGACGACGCGCGGCGGCTTGCGGCATGGCAGGCCGAGGGCGCGTGGTACAAGGAGCATCAGGCGGAGTTCGACGAAATTTATGACAAGCTCGTCCATCTGCGCGACACGATGGGCAAAAAGCTCGGCTACGAGGGATATACGACGCTCGGCTACTACCGGATGGGGCGCAACTGCTACGGCAAGACGGACGTGGAGAAGTTCCGCGCGGCAGTCGTCAAATATCTGGTGCCGCTGGCGGACAGCATCTACCGCGAGCAGGCGAAGCGGCTCGGCAAGGAGTATCCGATGACGTTTGCCGACAATGCGCTGATGTTCCGCAGCGGCAACCCGAAGCCATGCGGCGACGCGGACGCGATTTTGGCACATGGAAAGACATTTTATGAGGAATTGTCACCGGAAAGCGGCGAATTCTTCAACATGATGCTGGACAATGAGCTGATGGATGTGCTGTCGACTCCGGGCAAGGCCGGCGGCGGCTACTGCACAAGCATCGGCGACTACAAGGTTCCGTTTATTTTTGCAAACTTCAACGGGACACAGCATGACGTGGAGGTTGTGACGCACGAGGCCGGGCACGCGTTCGCCGCGTGGCTCAACCGTGACCGGGTGCCGTATTCCACGATCTGGCCGAGCATGGAGAGCTGCGAGGTGCACTCGATGTCGATGGAATTCTTCGCGTGGCCGTGGGCGGAGGGATTCTTTGGCGCGGATACGCGGAAGTTCCGGTATAGCCATCTGGCGGGAGCGCTGACGTTTATTCCGTATGGCACGATGGTCGACCATTTCCAGCACATCGTCTATGAGAAGCCGGAGATGACGCCGCGGCAGCGGCACGACACGTGGAAAGAGCTGCTCGGGATCTATATGCCGTGGATGAAGCTCGGCGGCGAGATTCCGTTCTACGGCGACGGCGAGGGTTGGCAGCGGCAGATGCACATCTACCAGAGTCCGTTCTACTATATTGACTACTGCCTGGCGCAGACAGTGAGCCTGCAATTC
>CAKUJA010000156.1 GCA_934661135.1 uncultured Oscillospiraceae bacterium | reverse complement strand
CCTGGTCACCTCACGCAATCCGACTACGCGCCGCACGCTATCTTGATGATGGCGGTCAGGCACCATTTTACGGGTACGGTACAACCCTCGATTTTCCGCCGCACCCGTAGGGGCGGACGACCCTGTCCGCCCCATCCCCGCCGCAGCGGATTGCCTTCCCCTCCGGGGAAGGTGTCTGCGAAGCAGACGGATGAGGGTCTGGGAGCAGTTGCAATGCATCGTTGCAACCTCCGATCTTCCACCGCATCCGTAGGGGCGGACGACTCTGTCCGCCCGCTTCTTCCGGTTTCCTCCGCACCCAAAGAAACGCTTTTTGAACCCATTCTTTTCTTTCTCCGAAAAGAGGCGAAAAGAATGGGGGCGCAAGTTTTTCACTTCTCTGGCAGAGAACGAAAAGAATGGTTTCCCTTGCTTTTTTCGCCAAAATTCGCTATGATGGATAAGAAACAATCCTTCTTTTTCCAGAGAGGTGTCTCGCACTTTCGGAAATACTATCCACAGGAGGGTAACTACTTTGGACTTTACTGATCTGTTTTCTTCCAGCCTGTTTGATTGCTTCACAGAGCCGGTTCTTCTTCTGGATGATACCGCTGTCCGCCATGTCAATGAAGCCGGGCGTCTGCTCGGTCTTACCGCCGGAATGTCGCTGGCCGCCTGCTTTGGAGAGGATGCCGACGTGGTTTCCGCCGCCCATGCACCCGCCGTGCTTACGCTGCTCCTGGCCGGTCGGCGCCGCACTGTGATGCTGCGTCCTGCCCCGGGCGGCACGTTACTCGTCGCCTCGCCAATGGAGGATGCTGCGCTTCCCTCCTCGCTCCTGTCTATTTCCAATGCCATGAGCAAGTCGCTTTCCAATCTTGCGGCGTCCATCTCCTCGCTCGATCCCCTGCTCGACTCGTTTGAAGATCCCGCGCTCCGCTCTGCGGCGGCCTCCTTCCGCCGCGCGCTCTATCAGCTTCTCCGGCTCGACGGTAATCTGCGCGGCTATGGCAGTGCGCTGACCGGCGATCTGACGCTGCGCCGTGAACGCGAGGATCTCTGTGCATTCTTCCGCGATCTCTGCGCGCGTGTCCGTCCGCTCTGCACCAGTCTTGACGTCACGCTCTCGGGTGCGTTCCCCGCCCGCCCCATCTTTGCCTGGATTGACCGCTGGGAGCTGTTCTCTGCCCTCTGTGAGCTTCTCTCCTGCACCCTGCAATATACGCCGCGCGGCGGCACGCTCCGTCTCGAGCTTCTCCAGCAGAGCCGCACGGCGCTCTGCAAGCTCACCTGTACCGGTGACGGCTTCGATCCCGCAGCGTTCTCAGCCTCCTTCCAGCGCATCACTGGCGTCTCCCCGCTCGACGACAGTCGCAGCGGCGATGGTCTCGGCGTCCGCGTCGCGCAGCGCGTCGTGGAGCTTCACGGTGGGCGCACACTGCTCGAAACAGCCGCAGCCACCGCTACACTCTGCGTCAGCCTGCCGCTCACTTCGCCGCACCCCGCCGCAACGAAGCTGCACAGTCCCGCAACCGCACCTTCGCCCTTTGCCGCTGACTCTGCCGCAACCAGCCGCACCCTCGACCGCAAAGTGCTCACAGCGTTTTCCAGCCTTCTATCCAAAGATTACTATAATTTATCCGAAAAGTACTAATAAATATACAAAATCCCGTCCTTTATCGAAGGGCGGGATTTCTATAACATTTCAGTCATTCCCATATAACACGGATTTTTATTCTATTTTTGCAAATTCAATCTTCCGCAATTCCAAACAGCCTGCTGGCGTTTTCAAATGTCGCCTTCGCCGCCGCTTCTACCGAAATTTCCCGGATTTCTGCCAGTTTTTTCGCCACCTGCGGCACAAATCCCGGCTCATTGCGTCTGCCGCGGTAGGGTTCCGGTGCCATATAGGGGCAGTCTGTTTCAATCAAAATCCGATCCAGCGGCACACTTTTCGCCACTTCTAGCGCTTTTCTCGCATTTTTGAATGTCAAAACACCTGTAAATCCGACGTACCACCCTCTGCGCACCAACTCCTGCGCCATCTCCACGGAGCCGGAATAGCAGTGAAACACCCCTTTTACTGTCGGGAATTCATCGACAATCTCCATACCGTCGCCATGCGCTTCCCGCTCATGCACCACAACCGGCAGTCCCAGCTCCTCCGCCAGTGCCATTTGGCGCCGAAACGCCTGCTTTTGCACCTCGCGCGGGACATCCTCATAGTGGTAGTCCAGTCCGATCTCGCCGATCGCCTTCACCCGTGCGCTGCGCGCCAGCTCACGGTATCTTGCAATCCGCGCCGCATCGACGTGATCCGCGTCGTCCGGGTGGCTGCCAATCGCCGCCCAAATCCAGCCGTACCGCTCTGCCAGTCGAATCGACGCTTCGCTCGACGGCAGATCACATCCGATATTCATCATTCTGGTCACGCCGTTTTCGGCCATTCTCGCCAGAATCTCCGCAAAATCCTCCTGAAACCGCTCATCATCCAGATGGGCGTGCGAATCAAAATACATGGTTTCCTTCCTTCCCCTGCTGTCCCAGCCAGATCAGCAGCACCGCAATATCTGCCGGCGAAACGCCGGAAACGCGGCTCGCCTGCCCGATCGAAAGCGGCCGAATTTCATTCAACTTTTGCCGCGCCTCCACGCGCAGTCCGCTGATCGTTTCATAATCCGCATCCTGCGGCAACAGGCGGTTCTCCTCGCGCTGAAATTCCGCCACCTGCTTTTCCTGCCGCGCGATATACCCGGCATATTTCATCTGAATTTCCACGGCCTCGCGCACCGCCTTCGGCAGCGCCGGGCGCTCCGGGTCAAACGGTGCCAGATCGTCATACGCAATCTGCGGCCGCCGCACCAGATCGGCCAGCCGTGCCGATCCCTTGACCGGCGCCGTGCCTTTCGCTTCCAGCATCCCGTTCAGCGCCGCCGATTCCGGCAGTCCCGCCGTCTCCAAGCGCTTGATCTCCCGCGCCACCGCGCGGTATTTTTCCTGCACCGCCTCATATTGCACATCGCTGACCAGTCCAATTCGGTGCCCGATGGCCGATAGCCGCTCGTCCGCGTTGTCCTGCCGGTGCAGCAGCCGGTATTCCGACCGGCTCGTCATAATCCGGTACGGCTCGTTCGTCCCCTTCGTCACAAGGTCGTCAACCAGCGTCCCGATATATCCGTCCGAGCGCTTCAGGATCATCGGTTCTTCCCCCTTGATCTTCAGCGCCGCGTTCACACCGGCCACAAATCCCTGTACCGCCGCTTCCTCGTAGCCGCTCGAGCCGTTAAACTGTCCCGCGCCATATAACCCATGAATTTTTTTGCATTCCAGCGTCGGCAGCAGCTCCGTCGGATCGATGCAATCATATTCAATTGCATACGCCGGCCGCATCATCTCCGCGCGCTCCAGTCCCGCAATCGTATGCAGCATCGCAATCTGCACATCTTCCGGCAAACTCGACGAAAGTCCCTGAATATAGAGCTCATCCGTCCCCAAACCACACGGTTCTACAAACAGTTGGTGTCGATTCTTGTCCGGAAAGCGGTCAATTTTCGTCTCAATCGACGGGCAATAGCGTGGTCCGACCG
>CAKUJA010000155.1 GCA_934661135.1 uncultured Oscillospiraceae bacterium | reverse complement strand
GTCGTTCCGAAAGACAAGTTCCTCGCATGGATCGACGCAAACAGCGGTCCCAAAAACGCACCGCTGTAACTAAAGAAGAATCCCCTGCATCGCAGCTACAACTCACACCACAATCAGAAACGCGGTAAACCCGCTAACAAATTTTTCTCCGCACTCCGTCATAACGATGGCAAAGCCGCTGAGCTCGTCAGTGCAGTGCAGGATACAGCAACGAAGCAGCGCGGCCCTGCGAGGCTGCGGCGCCTCGGAACGGAGACGCGCACGATGCGCGACTCTGTTCCGAAGACTCTCTATTTTTTCAACATCCCCTCACCCCATACAAAAATGGCAAAGTATGCCCCCTGACCTCTGCACGCACAGAGGTTCCGGACCACGTAGCGCACGTTGAGGGTACGGGTACGGATACCATTCCCCATCTGAAACACGCCCTGTTTGCGCGTGTAAGCCGCTGTGTGCGCCCTTATGAGTGAGGACGAGTGTGTACCCGTTTTCGAGTGTGAAAGCGAATGTGAGCCATTTGTGGGAGTGTGATTTGAAACCGCTCTGGAGAGGCTATTCCCTCGCCGTATGAGACGCACCTTCAGCGTATTTCGGGCAAATCAGGCGGTTATCGGAGGATTTTATCTATAGCAGGATAAAGGGCTGGCGTCTTAATCGACGCTCCGCCCAATCACTTCTGCCCGCAGTGCGGGCAGTTGACGGGGGTTTCAGCGCAGGCGGTTGTGGCGTCTATTTGAGCGGAATGTTGCAGGATTGGCGTCTTAATCTCCGCAACGGCAAGTGTTGCAATGGTTTGAGGCGTGCCTTACTACGATTGGGAGGAATTATGAGCAAAAATGAAAACAGGCTGAATTTCCGGATGACGGACGAAACAGCCTCAAAAATAGAGCGGTGGTATCGGGAAGATAACTGCCGCAGTAAGAATGAATTCATCGAAAAAGCGGTGAACCGCTATGCGGATATGCTCTCCGCAGGTGAAAGCACTACGCTTCCGCGAGCAGTGCAATCTGCCATCGACGCACGGTTGAATCTGTTCGAGGACCGCATATCATCTCTGCTCTACAAGCAGGCGGTGGAGATGGACATGATGACATCCCTCGTGCTGCAAAGCCTCAACGTAAGTGAAGAAGTGCTGCGGCAGGAGCGAGCCAAGAGTATCGCCGCAGTTAAGAAAACGAACGGTCAGCTTCGGATGGAGCAGAAGCTCCGAGATATGGAGAATGACGAATGGCAAGGCTGATCGTCAAGAGTCCGTACATCAAGTGCGGCGGTGGGAAAAGTGCTGGCAGCTACCTGAAGTACATTGCAACACGGGAGCGGGTAGAGATCATTCCAGATGACCGTCCGCCAACACGAAAACAGGAGCAGCTCATCGCAAAACTGGTGGAGGATTTTCCTGACGCAAAAGAGCTGATGGAGTACGAGGACTATCTCTCACACCCGACAAAAGCGACGGCGTCCGCGCTCATCACGCTGGCGCTGGAATCGAATTGGGACAGGCTCTCCTCGATGGAGGGCTACGCCAAGTACATCGCCCTGCGTCCGAGGGCGGAACGGTTGGGGGAACACGGTCTCTTCGGCGACGATGATGCCGTGGATCTGAGCAGAGCCATGGATGAACTGGATCACTACACCGGCAACGTGTGGACGCACATCATCTCCCTCCACCGGGAGGATGTCGAGCGGCTGGGGTATAACCACGCGGAGGCGTGGCGCACATTACTGCGCGCTCACCGTAACGACATCGCTGCGGCAATGAAGATACCGCCGGAGGACTTCCGCTGGTACGCCGCCTTCCATGACGAAGGCAATCATCCCCACGTCCACATGATGGCGTGGTCGGCAAAGCCGAATCAGGCGTACCTGTCCAAAGACGGTATCCGCCAAATCAAGTCCACGCTCACCAACCAAATTTTCCGACAGGAGCTGCTGCACGTCTATGAGCAGAAAAGCAAATCGCGCGACGAGCTGGTGGCGGAAGCGCGGAAAGCCATGCTGGAATTGGCGAAGGCGATGCGGGAGATGACCTGCATCCACCCGGAGGCGGAGCAGATGATCTGGAAACTGTCGCGGCAGCTCGGTCAAGTCGGTGGCAAGAAAACCTACGGCTATCTGCCGAAACCGATGAAAATGCTGGTGGATGAGATCGTCGATCAGATGGCGCGGCTGCCCACTGTGGATACGTGCTACCAGACATGGTGGGAGTTGCAATGTCAGGTGGAGGACTACTACTCCAAGGGGAAGAAACGGTTGCGTCCGCCGCTGTCGCAGCAAAAAGAGTTCCGTCAGATCAAGAACGCCGTCATCAAAGAGGCGGAGCATATCCGCGTGAACAGAATTTCCTTTGAGGACGAGGAAATGCAGGATGACGGCGAACAGATTAGCACCTACGCCATGAGCTATGCGTGTCAGGATCTGCAAAGCGTGGCAAATGATGAGAGCTTTCCCTTGGTGGAACGGGATGAAGCGGCGGAGCAGTTGGAGCAGCTTGCGGAGGACGGTGACGCCTACGCGCAGTACATCATCGGCACGGCGTACCGTGACGGCGGACTGCTGATACCGGATACAGTAAAAGCACGAAAGCTGTTGGAACGTGCTGCCGAGCAAGACTTGGATGCGGCGCAATATGCGTTGGGCAAACTGTATCTCTCCGATGATGCCGACGTTCACGATCTCGCCAGGGGCATTTACTGGCTGAAACGCTCTGCCGATAACGGCAACGACTACGCTGCCTATCGGCTGGGCAAAGAATATCTCAGCGGTGATAATGTGCCAAAGGACGCTGCGACTGCGGCGGAATATCTCTGGCAGGCCGCGAACAATGGTAACCCTTACGCACAATATCTGTTGGGGAAGCTGTACCTTATGGACGAGGGCGTCCCCAAAGATGCGGATGCTGCCTACGAGTGGTTCGCGGCGGCGCAGGAAAACGGTCATGCTTATGCCAGCTTCTTCGTAGATCGCATAGAACGCGGAGAACAGCATCCACCTTCGGTCATGCTGGCGGCCACGCGGCTGCTCTACCACATGGGCAATATCTTCCGTGACAACGCTCCCGCTATGCCAACGGTCGGCGGCATCCACATTGACCGCAAACGGTTACAGGAGCTTCAGCGCAAGCGCATCGCCCTTGGTCACAAGCCGGACGATCATGAGGTGGAACAGCAACAGGGATTTTCAATGAAATTCCATATGTAAAGCGAGTCGAGGTGTTCAGTTTTTGCGCCGCAATAGTCAAAGAAACATTTGCAAAAACAGTAGCTTTGCGCGCCGGGTTGTGGTATGTGTTGTGGTTGCCAAAAAAGGATGTGCCGCAATGTATGACTACATGAAAGCCCTGCAAAAGCGTTTCGACCGTCAGCCGCATCCAGACTTGGACGCTCAGGTCGAATACGCCCAAGAGGAACTGCGGCGGGACATGGACGCCGCAGGGCGGAAGAAGCTGCTGCGACTGCTGGATGCGCAAAACACATTGCTGGTTGAATCCAAGCTGATGAGCTTCACGGCAGGCTTCAAGCTGGCAGCCGGCATCGCCGGAGAACTGGGAGCGCCCTACTCCTTCGATGCCGACGAGGAAGAAAAAGCAAAGGAGATGA
>CAKUJA010000154.1 GCA_934661135.1 uncultured Oscillospiraceae bacterium | reverse complement strand
AGCTTTTCGGCTTCTTTACCTCCAGCGCGACCTTGAAATCACATTCGGTCGCTTCTGCGATCCAGCGGTCAATCATCGTTCTCACCGTCCTGTCCCTTATTCTTCCCTCTGCTTTTATAGACATTATACTGATTCTTGCACCGGGCGCTGCAAAATGCGGAATTGGCCCGGTTGCCGAGGAACACCTTCTGGCAGTGTTTGCACAGTCGCAGGGGTTTTGCATCGTCCACCAGCATAAAGCTGAACATCATCTGGATGCCCAATAGCAGCGAATGGAAGTCCCAATAGATGGTCGGTTTCTCCAGCAGTTCAATATGATAGGTAGGCGCAATGCCGCCGAAGGCGGCCATGGCCTTGCGGTAGAGATTTCTTGTATCATCTTCAATGCTGTCGTAGTCGTTATAGTACAAAATGGAGGTGGTCAGCGTGAACGCCCAATCCTTGAACTGCTGCGCTATCCAGTCATACGGCTCGGCATACTCCCGCTGAAAGCTCATGTTCTTTGCCATCGGCTCATCCATGAAGGTCATTGTCAGGGCAATCATCATATTATCCCCGGAAATATTCCAACTGGATTCCACGCCTTTTTTCACTACATCCAGCTTGTCAAAGGGATAGAACAGAGCAAGGTAATCCTCTGTTGCCATGCTTTCTTCCTTGATGAAGTGATTCTTCGGCAGATAAACCGCTTCATAATCCATGAAGGACGGCGTGGTGGGCAATGCCGTCATCAGCCCCAACAGACCGTAGTGGGTCACAAAGGACAGAATCGCCTTTTCCACCACATCCTCCGACCTGCGGTTCATCATCAGCATCCCAACATTCAGCGCCTCCAGCACCATCTCGGAGGATTCCTTCAGCGGGTTATATACATCGGGCTTTGCCGTCTTTTCAGGTGTGATATAGCGTTTTCCGTCCTTGCCAGTCTTAATCTCATAGCGGTCATACCGCACCCAATGGGAACGGGACTGCGCAAACAGGTTGTTCATAACGCTGTTCCTCTCAATTCGTAATCCATCTATATATTAACCATATTACCATTGTATCAACCGTCCTTAGCATCGTCAAGGGCGGCTTTCTTTTCTCTCAGCTTTGTTTTGTTCTCCTTGCGGATCACGGCATCCTTGCCCATGGTTTGCAGCAACGCTTCATATTCCTCCATGAACTCACGCTCCCGCAGGGTAAGGCCATGATCGTTTTCCAGCTTTTCGCTCAGATGCTCATACATCCGCTTTTGCAGCTTCTTCTGAATGGTCATCCGCAGCTTTCGGATATTTCGGTCGGACTGTCCACGGATGACGGCAAGCCTTGTGGTGCTGTATTGCTTGACGAACAGGTAATACAGCACCTCCTTCTGCTCATCACTGAGGGTGAAAAAGAGCTTGGAGAGAAACCGGTTTGCTGTCAGCTCGTGCAGCTCGTAGGGACAAGAGAAGATGATGTCGAGAAAATTTCCCTGACAGAGCTGACGGAACCTCGGCAGATTCATCCAGAGGGGAGCAATCTTCGAATCAGGCACAGCCTGAAACTCCAACGGCACGTCTCCACGCAGGTTTTCGTGGTCACGCTCCCGGCGCTCCCGGTTTCTGTCCAGTTTGTTCCACTCGTCTACTACAGTCAGAAAATCCGATTCTGTCCGTGCTGCTTCCCCCAGCCGCCGCAGAGCCTCTGCGCGAATTTCGCGTTTAAGTCGCTTCTTGCTGGTGGGCGCGGCTTCCTCCTCCTCGTTCTCCAGCTCGGCATGATAGTCTCTGGGGTGTTCGTCCTGTTCCAGCTCGCTCTCCAGCTCCAGCGTGCGTTCCTCTGCAAGAGCTTCCTCCAGCATCTCGTCCACCGACGCAGCGTCAGACGCATCCTTCCAATCGGCAAAGCCGTCCGCAGCCATTTCAAGGCCGGTTTCCTCTGTTTGCTCCTCGGCATCTTCTTCCTCATCGGAAAAATCATCATCCATGCCCCGGAGCGTATCGACGGCGAACGGGTGCAGGAGGTGGAAATCCACCTTCGGTTTATCGGGCAGTTTGAGCTTCCCGCGCCGGAGCTGAACGAGGAAGAAATCAAGCGGCAGGAGTTCTTGAAGAAGGAGCGTATCCGCAGCCGGGAGCGCTATCAAAAGCTGAAATCCGGGGAGCGCACGGTTGGCGTCCCGATTACGCTGACCTGTAAGTGCTGCGGGCAGGAATTTGCATCCAAGCGGACGAACACCCTGTTCTGCGGCCCCAACTGCCGGGCGAAATTCTACCGGCAGGAGGCGGCAGAGAGCCGCAGCCGGGCGTGTACCTGCGAAAACTGCGGCAAGGTGTTTCCTACGACACGAAGCAGCGTTAAATACTGCTCCGATGATTGCCGGTATGCAGCACAGATCAAGCGGCAGGGCGCACGGAAGAAAGCCTTGCGAGAAGCTAAGAATGAGGAAACAAAAACAGCATAAGAAAAGACGCAGACGGCGGCTTGCCCCACATCGGGCAGGCCGCCGTTTTTGCGCAGAAATGGAGGTATCATATGGAAAAGAAGTTGTTGCAGGCGCAGCACCGGTTGGAGGAAGCGCAGGCGCGGGACCGTGTCAAGGAGCGCAAAGCGAGGACGCGCAGGCTCATTCAGGAGGGTGCAATTCTGGAAAAGGTGCTGCCGGAAGTGCGGACGATGGAGCCGTCTGCGTTGGAGAATTACCTGATACAGAAGCTGCCGCAGCACGATTGAATCCGCTGGGAGGTCTCCGGGAAATCGGGGGCCTCCCTCTTTTTTTCTCCCGTAAGGGCGCACTTACTCACCACCCCGAAGGGGCAGTGGTACTTGCCGTTGGCAAGCCGTGCGCTCTCCGAGGGGGATTGCGGCTTCTGCGGAAGCCTCCAGACAATGCCACAGCACCTGCGGGCGCTGCTGTCATCGTCTGCGCGATTGGGCAAATACCGTCGCTTCAACCGACGCTATTTTTCCAACCGCCTGCGCAAACCTGCCACCGGCAGCTTTGACGCAGAGATGGACAGGCGTTCTGCCCGTCCATTTTCTCTTTTACGAAAGAGAAACAGAAAAGAGAAAACGAGGTGAACGAACGATGGCAATTTATCATCTGGAAGCAAAGGTAGTCAGCCGGGGCGCGGGACGCTCCGCCGTGGCTGCTTCCGCTTATCTGAGCTGTTCCCGCTTATACAACGACTACGACGGGATACAGCATGACTACACAAAAAAGCAGGGGCTTGTCTGGCAAGAAGTGTTCCTGCCAGAATACGCCCCGCAGGACTGGCAGGATCGCGAAAAGCTCTGGAACGCCGTGGAGGAAGTGGAGACAGCCAAGGACAGCCGGTTGGCACGGGAATTTGTCGTTGCCCTGCCCATAGAGCTGAACCGCGCGGAGCAGATCGAGTTGCTGCAAGAATTTATCCGGGAGCAGTTCGTATCAGACGGGATGTGCGCCGACGCTGCCATTCATGACACCGACGGTCACAATCCTCATGCCCACATTCTGCTGACGGTGCGCCCACTGGATGAACGGGGCAAGTGGCAGTACAAGACCGAGAAGGAATATCTCTGCATGAAAAATGGCGAGGAACGCGGTTTTACTGCCGCTGAGTTCCGGACGGCGCAGAACGAGGGTTGGGAGAAGCAATATCCCTACA
>CAKUJA010000153.1 GCA_934661135.1 uncultured Oscillospiraceae bacterium | reverse complement strand
CCTGTCCGCCCGTCCCCGCCGCAGCGGATTGCCTTCCCCTCCGGGGAAGGTGTCTGCGAAGCAGACGGATGAGGGTCCGGGAGCAGTTCCAACGCATCGGTGCAGCCGCATATCTTCCACCGCACCTGTAGGGGCGGACGACTCTGTCCGCCCGCTTCTTCCGGTTTCCTCCGCACCCAAAGGAACGGTTTCAACCTGCCAAGAAAAGAAAGCGGGCACAGTGCCGACCGTAGTCCCAAAATTTCCCCAGAAAATCCCGGCCTTCCTCCGTCCGTCCCATCCATCCCTACCATCCGAAAGAGCGTCTCGCTCTGCTCGCGCCTTTCGGAGTCACCTGCAATGCGAACCACTACGCTTTTCTTGTAGGGGCGGACGACTCTGTCCGCCCTTACCGCACTAGGATTTCGCCGCAGACTTCTTCTAAACCATCTTTGCCTACTGCCGGGCGGACAGAGTCGTCCGCCCCTACAATTCTATCGTTTTTTCCGAATTCCATACGCCGCAGGTTCCAAGGGCGCTCCCCAGAACCAAACTGTGACCCAGCAGAGCGGTCACAGTTTGGAAAGGAAGAAGGAGACTGCGGATATGGAGCTTTCGCTGCTCCGGCGGAAGCGTAATGCAGCAGCCTTCTTCTGACGAGGCGGCGATTCTTTTCTTTCTCCGAAAAGAGGCGAAAAGAATGTTGGCGCAAACATTCTCCTTTTGAGAAGCAAAAAATGCCGCTTTTCTCCCTTTCTCTGAAAAAAGTATGGGGACGCAAATCGGGCGGGCTGAGTCGTCTGCCCTTACCGCAAAACCGAATCCTTTAATTTTTCAGAAGAAACCGAACCACCGCCTGCCAAAATTCCGGCAGGCGGTGGTTCGGTTCAAAGACGCTTATTTCTTTGCTTTCTTTTCCTTGCGCGCCGCAGCGGCAGCGGCCTTCTGCTTGGCAGCTTCCTTCTCCGCGGTATTGTTGCTAGAAACAGCGAACTTCGCAAATTCCACGCGGACACGGTCAGCGCTGGTCTCGATCACAATCGAGTTGTCCTTGACGGACACGACGTCGCCGATGATGCCGCCGATGGTCGTGATGTTGTCGCCAACCTTCAGCGCATTGCGCATGGCTTCTGCTTCCTTCTTCCGCTTGTTTTCCGGACGGATCATGAAGAAGTAGAACACGGCAATCAGTGCGACCATCATGATGATGAACGACATCGAGCTGCCGCTGCCCGCGGCTGTTTCAGTCAGAAAAAAAGTCATTGTGTTTCCTCCATAAGTTCAATCTTCGCTTATTATACTGTCTTTGCAATCAATTTGCAAGACGGCGTTTTCGTTTTCCGTAAACATTCTGTGAATTTAGGGCAGCACTGCACAATTCGGCAAGCGGACTCGGCGCAGCGCGAAAAGGCCTGCTGTCCGGGTGCATTGGGCGTTTTCAGATACACCCTAGATTCTCCGCGCCAGTTTTTCCGAATACTCCGCGCGGAAAGCCGCAAACGTGCCGTTGTCCAGGCTTTCACGAATCCGTTCCATCAGCTTGTTGTAGAAATAGAGGTTGTGCATCACCGAAAGCCGCATTGCCAGCATCTCCTCCGCCTTGAACAGGTGGTGCAGATACGCCTTGGAATACCGGCGGCAGACTGGGCAGTCGCACTCCGGGTCGATCGGATCTTCATCATAAATATATTTCGCATTTTTCAGATTGATTGCGCCCTGCCACGTAAACAGCTTGGCGTGCCGCGCGTTGCGCGCCGGCATCACGCAGTCGAAAAAGTCCACGCCGCGCGCCACCGATTCAATGATGTTGCTCGGCGTGCCGACGCCCATCAGATACCGCGGCCTGTCCGCCGGCATATAGGGTTCCACCGCTTCGATGATCTGGTACATGACCTCTGCCGGCTCCCCGACTGCCAGTCCGCCGATTGCATATCCCGGCAGATCAAGCTTTGCAATCTCCTTCATGTGCCAAATTCGCAGATCTTCAAACGTCGCGCCCTGATTGATGCCCCAGAGCTGCTGACCGGGGTTCACCGCGTCCGGCTCTGCCAAATACTGCGCCATCGCTTCCTTGCACCGCGCCAGCCACCGCGCCGTCCGCTCGCAGGACGCCTTGGCATACGGATAGGTCGCCGGATTTTCCACGCACTCGTCAAACGCCATCGCAATGTCGGAGCCGAGGTTCGCCTGAATGCGCATACTCTCCTCCGGCCCCATGAAGATCTTCCGTCCGTCGAGGTGCGACGCAAAATGCACACCCTCCTCTTTGATCTTCCGCAGTCCAGCGAGGGAAAATACCTGGAATCCGCCGGAATCCGTCAGAATCGGGCCGTCCCACGTCATAAACCTGTGCAGTCCGCCGAGCCGCTTCACCACTTCGTCGCCCGGTCTCAGATGCAGATGATACGTGTTGGAAAGCTCCACCTGTGTCCCGATCTTCTCCAAATCTGCCGCGCTCAGCGCGCCCTTGATCGCGCCCTGTGTGCCGACGTTCATAAAAACCGGCGTCTGCACCGTCCCATGTGGGCAGGTAAATACCCCTCGGCGCGCCTTGCCCTCTTTTTTGATTACTTCAAACATCATGTCCTCCCGGCCTGTTTCAGCCGTTTTCTCCTCATCTCAGATAAACGTCGCCGTCGCCGTTGCGCAAACTTCCTCGTCCGCGGTCACATACGCACTGACAAATTGAATTCTGCGTCCCGTTTTCTCCACCGCCGCTTCCACGATAAACGCGGCACCAACCGGCAGCGGCCGCAGAAAATTTGTATTCAGCGACACCGTCGACGTCCTCTCGCCGCCCTTGCAAAACCGCACCAGCACGCCCATTGTCGTGTCCAGCGCCGTCGCCAAAATGCCGCCGTGCAGCGTCATCTTATCGTTTTGCATCCAGTCCTCCACGGTGAACCGTAGCGCCAGCGTGCGTTTTGCCGCATCGCAGCCGCAAAACGCCGCGTGCAGCATCTCGCAAACTGGGCTCTCCCCTGCAGCTCCGTCGCAAAGCAGCCGGTATGTCCGCTCCATTGCCGCTTGTTCACTTCCGCTTTCCGTCCGAATCACCATCTGCTGCTCCGGCGAAAATACCGAAAAATCCATTTTCGACCCCCGCCTACTCCTGCGCGTCCAGTCCGTCCGCGATGAACATCGCGTCGCCAAAGCTGAAGAACCGGTATCGCTCCGCGACCGCAGTCTCATACGCGCGCAGCACGTGTTCGCGTCCGGCAAACGCCGATACCAGCATCACGAGCGTACTCTCCGGCAGGTGGAAATTCGTAATCAGCGCGTCCATCGCGCGGAACTTGTACCCAGGATAGATAAAAATTTCCGTCCAAGCCGAGCTTTCGCGGAAGCTCCCGTCCTCCTGCACCAGCGACTCCACCGTCCGGCAGCTTGTCGTGCCGCAGCAGACAATCCGCCCGTCGCTGCGGCGCGTTTCATTCAGGAGCTTCGCTGTCTCAGCGTCCATCATGCAAAATTCACTGTGCATATGGTGCTCCGAGATCTCCTCAGCCTTCACCGGCCGGAACGTCCCCAGGCCGACGTGCAGCGTCACATACGCAAGCCTCACGCCCTTGGCTGCGATCTTTTCCAGCAGTTCCTTCGTAAAATGCAGTCCCGCCGTCGGTGCAGCCGCCGAACCGTTGATTTTGGAGTAAACGGTCTGGTAGCGCTCGCCGTCCTCCAGCTCCTCCTTGATATACGGCGGCAGCGGCATCTTCCCCAGCCGCTCCAGCACCTCGAGGAAAATCCCCTCAT
>CAKUJA010000152.1 GCA_934661135.1 uncultured Oscillospiraceae bacterium | reverse complement strand
AAAGTTTGAAAAGCTGCTTGATTGAACGCGAAGGGGGCTCTTTGCCCCCTTCACTCTTCCCCTGCGACTCTGTCGCGAAACTGCATTTCATCGTTTTTTGACAGTCTCGCGAGCCGCTGCATCCCGCAGCGGCTCGTTCTTTTTCAGTCCGTCCTATGCCCCAAAAAAACGCCTTTTTGAACCCATTCTTTTCCTTCTCTGCCAGAAAGCGTTGCGCCCCAAAAAGAAAACGCCGCCCATTCTGCATTCAGAAAATCCCCTGCTCCGTCAGCACCGCGCACATCTCCTCGACGCGCGCATCCCACGAGCTTTTCCGCCCCTCGGCAATCCGCGCCGCGGTGCGCTCCGGCTGCGTGTCTCCAAGCGCCGCTTCACACGCCGCTTCAAAGCCCTTGGCGTCATCCGCAATCTGGATGATCGGCGCATACTGCAAGACCTGATCCGGCTGCCGTGTGGAAACCACCGGTTTCCCTGTCGCCAGATATTCGTAGAACTTCAGCGGACTGACATCCCGGCTCAAATCACTCTCGGCAAACAGATTCAGACACGCGTCAAAGTGCGCCAGATATTGCGGCAATTGCTCATTTGGCTTCATGCCGAGAAAATGCACATTGGGCATCGCCCGCAGCGCGCTGAGGTCAACGCCCGGCTTCTCTTTCCCAATCCAGACAAAGTGCCAGTCTGGCCGATCCTTCGCCGTCTGCTCAACAAAGCCATACTCGATACAGCGCTGGAGCGCTCCGACGAAGCCGAACACCGGATGTGGGATATCCTTCATGTCCTCCGGCACCGGCTGCGGCTTCGACGCTTCCACAAACCGCTCGAAGTTCGCGCCGTTCGGGATAAACCGCGTCTTTGGCTGCGCAGCACGAAGCCGCTCCGCCAGCGGCGCCGCCGTTGCAAACGTCATATCGGTCTTTGCAGCCAGCTCCAGCTCCATCGCATCCACCAGCGCCGGGTTCATCAGTCCGCCGTAGGCCGAGTGCCGGTCGACGCAGTCGTAGACCAGGCCGCTGTGCGGAATCCAATCAACGAGATCGACTGTGACCGGCGAGTAGACCCAAAGCACCGGATTTTCAAATCCGTGTTCAGCCATTTTTTCGCGGATAAAGACCGCAAGCTTCTTCTGGTTCGCGCGGTTGATCGCGCGGCTCTTGTAGAAAAACGGCAGCACCGGCGGCAGCGCATATACCGTAATATTCTCCTGCGGCTTGACCGGCGGCTGCTTATATTTTGTCATCAGCGGCTTGGCGCTCTTGTCGCGCAGCGGCGCAATTACCGTCGCAGACGGATCAAAATACAAAATCTCCGCATCTGGAATCCGGCTCATCACCTGCTGCTTACGGGTCGGGATCGGGTACCACGGCGACGTCGCCAGACAAACAATCTGTTTCATCCTACGCTTCCTCCAACAGTTTTCGGGCAATCTGCTCGTTCTCCTCCGCCAGTGCCCGCAGATGGCTGACATCATAGCGCTCCGGCTCAGAGAGCACCTCGCCGATCTGCGCCAGCAGCGCTTCGCGCGTCATCGTGTCAAATTCGACGCAGTGCTTCTGCCCGATGTAGCGCATAAAGCCGGTTACCTTCGGATCATACGACAGCGCAACCAGCGGTGCGCCCACGCTCGACGCAAAAATCAGCGTGTGCAGCCGCATCGACACAACCAGCGCCATCCGCCGCATCATGCCGATAATCAGCTTCTCATCCTCCGGCGTCGTCAGCAATACGCTCGGACAGTCCAGCGCCGCGCGCACCTCGCGCGTCACGCCGAGGTCGCGTCCCGGCTCGAGCGCAAAGAACACCGGCGTCAGACCGTAGGTTTGATAAGCTGTATTTGCCGCGTCTACCAAGCTCTGCTTCTTCTGCGTAAACCCATGCCACGGCCGCAGCACAAACAGCGCATACCGTCCCTGCGGCTCCAATCCCTGGCTGAGCAGAAAGCTGTCCACCGCGCCGTCCGTTCCGGGCTGGAGCAGCAGCGCCGGGTCGGCCGTCACGTGCACCTCCGGCTTCGTCACGCCCATCGCGCGCAGCTCCTCCGCCGACAGATCCTCCCGCAGCGTAATCGCGTCGACGCAGCGGTTGATCACCTTTGCAGCCTGCTTCCGGTTCGATGCCGAATGCACCGGTCCAATGCCGCATCCGTACATCAGCACCTTGTTCCCGCAGTGCTTTGCCATGCGGATGCTCCACAGATAATAATGCAGGCTGCGCGTGCTCGTCTCGTCCTGAATCAGGCTTCCGCCGCCGGACAGATAGAGTTTTGTCCGGTGCATCAGCGGCAAAAACGCAAACGGGTTAAACGCGTGAACCGCGCCCACATAGTAGCGCTGCCGCGTCTGCTTCGGGTTGTGTGAGAGCACATAGATCGGCATATCCGGGTCAATCCGGCGCATCTGCGCGAGAATCGCTTTCAAAATTGCGTCGTCGCCCGCGTTGCCCTTTCCATAGGCGCCGCAGATCATCACGCCGCGCCGCTTTTTCGTTCCGCGCGCTGTGCGCCGTAAAATCGTCTGGTAAATTTCAATCTGCTTGCCGACCGTCGCATCGATTGAAAACTCGCGCGAGGCCTTTTCGTAGAGGTTCTCGCCCAGCCGCTCGCGCATCGCGCGGCTCTCGGCCAGACGGCTGATACACGCGCCGAGCGCCTGTGCATCCTGCGGCGGGAACAGCAGTCCGGTCACGCCGTCCTCTACAATGTACGGAATGCCGCCCACACGAGACGTAATCGTCGCGCAGTGCATCCGCGCGCCCTCGGTGATCGCATAGGGGAACGTCTCTGAGATCGACGTCAGCGTGTTCACGTCCAATGCGTGGTAGAAGCTGTCCATATCCGTCACCCAACCGGCGAACACATAGCTTCCCTTCGGGCAAAGCTCCGCTGCCATTTTTTCGAGCATTTCGCGCTCCTCGCCATCGCCTGCGATCAGCAGCCGGATATTCGGATGCTCCTTTGCTGCAAGGGCAAACCCACGGATCAGCGTCGCCACATCCTTCACCGGGTTCAGCCGCGCCGCAATGCCGAATACCACGTCGTCCGCCCCGGCCTCCAATCCGACACTTTGCAGATATTCCTCCCGCCCCATTGCGGGTGTGCGCGGCGTGAAATCCACGCCGTTGTAGATCGAGAACATCGTCTGCGGGTCAAAGCCGCGGGCAATGAGCATCTGGCTCACCGCGTCCGAAACGCCGATGTGATAGTCAAAGCAGCGCAGCGCGATCGTATTGATCGTGCCGAATGTCAGCCGGTGCAGCGGCCTGCCCAGATAGTCCAGCCGGTAGTCGCTGTGCACGGTCGTCACAATCGGCACATGGATCGTCCGCCGCAAAATCGCGCCGGTCATGTTCGCGCGCGCACCGTGGCAATGGACAACCTCAAATCCCTCGTCCCCGATCATCTTCGCCAACACGCGGATGCTCGCGCCGACGCCCTGATCGAGCACCATCGTGTCGATGCCAAGCTCGCGCGCCTCCTGCGCAAACGGCCCCTCCATAAAGCAGGCCAGCCGCACCGTCTGCGTCTTGCCAAGTCCCTGCAACAGCGACAGTACGTGCGTCTTTGCGCCGCCCACATCGCCGCCGGAAATTAAATGAAGTATCTTCATAGTTGATCTCCAAAGAAATTTTTCTTGTAACATCGAACAGAATACGCTATATTATACTCGATTTGGCTTGTCAAATCAACGTCGCAATGCAATTTGGAGGTATTATCATGAAGATCATCGACGAAAAAGGTCGTCTGTTCGGAAAGCTCAATCTCATTGACCTTCTGGTCATCATTCTGCTCGTCGCCGCCGTGGCCGCCCT
>CAKUJA010000151.1 GCA_934661135.1 uncultured Oscillospiraceae bacterium | reverse complement strand
AACGCGAAGGGGGCTCTTTGCCCCCTTCACTCTTTCCCCGCTACTCTGTCGCGGAACTGCATTTCATCGTTTTTTGACAGTCTCACACGCCCCGGGAAGCCGGGGCGTGTTTTCTGTGCGCAGCGGCGGCGGGCGTGTAGTAATTTGAGCGTTTTTCTGGAAAAGGCTCTTTGAAAATTGAAAAATGTGTGCTATAATTAAAAAAATTGCGATTTTTCAGAAGAAGGAACGATCAAACATGGAACAGAACCTTATGTTTGCCGATCTCGGCCTTTCGCCTGAGATTCTTCAGGCATTGGAGCAGAAGGGGTACGGATACCCGACGAAAATTCAGGCGGAAGCCATTCCGCCGTTCATGCAGTGGAAGGATGTCATCGCCAAGGCGCCGACCGGAACCGGCAAGACGTTTGCGTTCGGCATTCCGATGATCGAGCACATCGACGCAGACAGCGAAGACCTTCAGGGACTCATCCTGGCGCCGACGCGCGAGCTGGCCATCCAAATCGGCGATGAGCTGCGGGGCCTTTTGACGTTCTGCAAGAAAATCCGTGTGGCCGTAGTCTATGGCGGCGCGCGGATCGAGGGGCAGATCAGGCAGTTGGAGAAGCATCCGCAGATTGTAGTCGCCACACCGGGACGGCTGATGGATCACTATAAGCGCAAGACGCTGCGGCTGGACAAGGTGCAGACCGTGGTGCTCGACGAAGCCGACCGGATGCTCGACATGGGATTCTTCGACGATGTGACGCACATCATTGAAAAGGTGAAAAACCGGCGCAATCTCGGCCTGTTTTCGGCGACGATCTCGCAGGAGGTTATGACGGTCTCGTGGATGTACCAGCGCGACGAGGTGGAGATCACGGTGCAGCCGGACGCGGAAAACCGCCCGGACATCACGCAGTATTCCATCACCTGCCCGCCGCTGGAGAAGATCGAGACGGCGATGAAGCTGCTGCGGACGATGGGGTTTGAGCGGACGATCATTTTCTGCAATACGAAGGTGATGTGCCAGCGGCTCAGCGACGATTTCCGCCGCGCGGGCGTCGACGCGGACTGCATTCACGGCGACATTCCGCAGCAAAAGCGCGAGAAAGCGATGCGCGCGTTCAAGGAGGGCAGGCTGCCGGTTTTGATTGCGACGGATGTCGCGTCGCGCGGCATCGATGTCGATGATGTGGACTGCGTGCTGAACTACGATATTCCGGAGGAAAACGAATATTATATCCACCGCATCGGCCGTACCGGGCGCGCGAAGCGCAAGGGCGTTGCCATTTCGATCATCGGCACGCTGCCGGAACAGGCCAAGCTGGATGAGATTGCGAAGTATTCTCACTATCAGATTCAGCCAATTCGGTTTTTGGAGGACGGCACGCTGGTGGAAGCGGAGCGCAAGAAGCCGCAGCCGCGCCGCCGGTTCCGTTGACAGGCGCGGAGGAAGGGCTGCTGCTGCTTTGCAGCACCCTCGGCGACCCGGAGAGCCGTCCGCTGAGCTGCGCACAGTTTCGTGAGCTTTCCCGGCGGGCGGCAGCGCTTGGCCTGGGGGACGCCGATCCGCAGCGCGAGCTGACGGAGCGCGATTTGCGGCACCTTGGCTATGCCGCAGAGCAAGCGCAGCGAACCGCAAGACTGCTGGCGCGAGTGCCGCAGCTGCAAGCGTATCTTGCCGCAGCGGAGTGCCGCGGCATTGCCGCTCTCACCCGCATCACGCCGGGCTATCCGGCGGCGCTTCGCGCGCTGCTGGGCGACCGTGCGCCGATGGTGCTCTGGTATCGTGGGGCGCTCGAGCTGCTGCGGGAGCCGTGCGTTTCCGTGGTTGGCTCCCGGCAGCCGGAGAAACTGGCAATTCAGTTCGCCTGCCGCGTCGGCGCGCTGGCTGCAGAGGAAGGCTTTGCGCTCTGCACGGGCGGTGCGGATGGCGTTGACACGGAAGCAAAAAACGCCTGCCTTGCCGACGGCGGACGGGCGATTCTTTTTCCCGCGGGTCGGCTGACAGACTGCAAACCGGACAGCCGGATTCTGTATTTAGCGGAAACAGATTATGACGCGCCGTTTTCCGCGCCGCGGGCGCTGGCGCGGAACAGGCTGATTCATGCGCTGGGCGAGCGGACGTATGCGGCACAGCCGCGGCTGCGCAGCGGCGGAACATGGCGCGGCTGCGCAGACCATTTGCGGTGGATTGCGGCAAGGCCGCTCTATTTGCTGGATGACGGCGGCGATGCCGCTGCAGCACTGGCTGCGCAGGGCGCGATTTTGACCGGGATACCGGAGACACTGTGGAGCGGGACAGCACGCGGCGCTGGGCAGCCGATGGAGCCGGAGCAGCTCTGCCTGTATGCGCCGGAGGACAAAAGAATCAATCATGGATGATATATTATAATGCACAGGAGGAGCGAAAGTTTGATGCGACAGGATGCAGACAAAATCATTGCCGCCGCGCTGCACGCGGTGCAGCCGGATGCCGCCGTGCAGCGCGCACTGGCCGCGGCGAAGCTGGAGGGGACAATCTATCTGGTGGCCACCGGCAAGGCGGCCTGGCAGATGGCAAAGGCCGCGAGCGACGCGCTGCACGGGAAAATCAGCGCGGGTGTCGTCGTAACGAAATATGAGCACGTGAAGGGCGAAATTCCGAACACGGTCTGCTTTGAAGCGGGGCATCCGGTGCCGGATGAAAACTCGTTCCGCGGAACACAGGCTGCGCTCGATCTCGTGGCCAAGGCCGGTGCGGGCGATACGGTGCTGTTTTTGCTGTCCGGCGGCGGCAGTGCGCTGTTTGAGAAGCCGCTGATTCCGGCCGGAGAGCTTCAGGACGTGACATCGCAGCTTCTCGCGTCCGGCGCGGACATCGTGGAGATGAACACGATCCGCAAGCGTCTTTCCGGCGTCAAGGGCGGCCGCTTTGCGCAGCTTTGTGCGCCGGCGAAGGTTTTTTCCATCGTGCTCAGCGATATTCTCGGCGATCCGCTCGACATGATCGCGTCCGGCCCGGCGGTGCCCGACCGGAGCACCTGTGAGCAGGCGCTTGCGATTGCGAAAAAATACAATTTGAAGCTCTCGGCACAGGCGGAGCAGTGCCTCCGGCGGGAGACGCCGAAGGTGCTCGACAACGTGGAGACGCAGATCACCGGCAGCGTGCGCGAGCTATGTGCCGCGGCAGCTGCGGCCTGCCGCGACCTCGGCTACGAGCCGGTGATGCTGACGGATCGGCTCTGCTGCCAGGCGCGCGAAGCGGGCAGCTTCCTCGCGTCGATCCTGCAAACCCATGCGGGCAGCGGCAAGAAGCTGGCGTTCCTCGCGGGTGGCGAGACGGTTGTGAAGCTGACCGGCCACGGGCTCGGCGGACGGAATCAGGAGCTTGCGCTGGCGGCGGCTCCGGGGATTGAAGGACTGGACGCCGCAGTCTTTAGCGTGGGCAGCGACGGCACGGACGGCCCGACGGATGCCGCCGGCGGCTATGTCGATGGGCAGACGATGGAAAAGCTACGCGCGAGGGGACTTGATGTATTCGCGGTTCTGGCGGACAATGACGCCTATCATGCGCTCGGCGCGGTGGACGGACTGGTGATGACGGGTCCGACGGGCACGAATGTCAACGACGTCGCGGTTGCGCTGCTGGCAAAATAAAGACAGACGCCCGCATTCTTTCGGATGCGGGCGTGCTTTTTTCTTTTTTCAGAGAAAAAGAGCGGACAGCATTTTCTTTTTGCTTCTCCAAAAGGAGAACGTTTGCGCCCCCATTCTTTTCGCCTCTATTCGGAGAATGTTTTTTCGACCCCATTTCCTTTTCTCCTTCAGAAAAGGAAACGGTGTCGAG
>CAKUJA010000150.1 GCA_934661135.1 uncultured Oscillospiraceae bacterium | reverse complement strand
GTTCCGAGGTCAGCGTCTTCCGAGCCGCAGCTCAGCTGCATGATGTCAGATGCTGATCTTGCAGCTGCTGTTCCGCTGACACTGCATCCATTGACCGCTCCGATCCAGTCGTCTGCCAGACTTTCCAGATAGTACACATTATTGAGCGTCTTGCTCCCACGTGCAAAATCCATATTTCCTGCAACGCCGCCGGCAACAGTACCTTCGAGGCTTCCTGCCGCATATGCATATTTAATACTGCCGTATCTGAGCTGTCCCGTGATACCGCCTGCACAGCCAGACGATGCCGTTGCCTTGACGCTGCCGGTACTGTATACACTTTGTACAGTACCTCCGTTATATATCACGCCTGTGATACCGCCCGCGTATGACGTACACGTCACATCGCCTTTATTGTACGAATCCGTAAGCGCGCTTCCCGAGGCAGAGTAGATCCTTCCGGCGATGCCGCCTGCATATGCTGCTGTCGCAGTGACTGATGCTTCATTCGAACAGCCTGAAACGCTGCCGCCTGTATCGAGTTCTCCCACGATACCGCCTACATAAGATTTGCCTGTAACTTTGACATTCGCAGCCGCATGGCAGCCTGTCATATTTCCTGCCAGATCTCCGACGATCGCGCCTGTATAGCTGCCGGTCGAAATGAATATACTGTCAGCAACGGTAAGATCCTTTATCTGTCCGGTTTTTCCAACGTATCCGAACAGGCCTGTATTCGATGTCGATCCGTTATTCACATAAAGGCCTGATATCGTATGTCCGCTGCCGTCGAATGTACCTGTATATGCTTTGCTGCTTGTCGTGCCTACAGTCGACCATTTGTATACTGCACTGCCGGGAGCCGCATCGACAGAATCATTTATCCTGATATCTGCCATCAGCTTTGCAGATGAACTCAGTGCTGCCTTGCTGTCGAACCACATCAGCTCGTCAGCTGTGTATATCAGATAAGCTCCGCTCTCATCCTTTGCAGGTTCCGAGAGAGTGCTGCCGTCCCATGAGGTCTGTATTTTCAGATATGCCTCATCGAGAGTCAGATCCGAATAGTACACGGAAAACTCACCGCTTGCCGGCTTGTATCCCGGACTTGTTATCTTGTAGCTGTAGCTTCCGTTCGGGAGCGAAAAGCTTCCGTCATCCTCAGCCTTTATAACAGCGTCAGGATATTCCACGCTCATCACGGTTATCTTGGTCTCGCTGTCCTGACCGCCCTTTTCTTTAGTGAAAGGTATCTTTACCTTGTATTTAGTTTCTTCTTTAAGTGTTATTGTCTTCCGGTCGGCAGCTGCATCGCCTTTGACCTTGAAGCTGCCGCTCTTCGCAACATACCCGAATTTCTCTGCCTGATACTCATACGGATTGCCGTTTTTCGCAAGCTGATATGTGCGTCCGTCTGCAAGAGGCTTCTGTCCTTTTACAGTCAGAGTCGCATCCTCCGGCACTGTCTTGAACACGTAGTCGTACTTCTTTACTTTCAGGTCGACTGTTATCGTCTGTCCGCCGTACGCTACTGTAAAGCTGCCGCTCACGCTTTCACACTCGTCACATGTTATCTCATAGCTGTATGTGCCGTTCCTGAGAGAAAATGTGCGGGTGCCGTCTGAAGGCTCTACATCGCTGCCGCCTGCATCCTTTACGACAAGGCTGGCTTCTTCAGGGGTTATGTTGAATTTCACCGCATATTTCGCATTCGGATCCTGCCATCCGAGTGCCGGATATGCGTTATCCTGCACGATATAGTTATCTCCAAGCTCTGCTGCAAATCCCGGAGCGATCATCTCCTCGCGCGTCTTCGCAGTTATCCCTTCTGTATCGCTGCTGTATCCGTCTCCCTGTGAAGCCGCATCTGCTCTGTAGTATGAATTGTCTGCGCTGACAAGGTCTTTCGTCTCTACACCGTTGTAATTTTTACCGATGCTCGTACCTATGACTCCACCTGCAGTGACTCCTGAAACACCTGTGCTGTCCGTCACAGTACCGGCATTATAGCAGTCCAGCACTGCAGCCACATTACTGTTTGACGACACTCCTCCTATTATACCGCCTATGCCTTTTGCATTCGTGTCATTGAATGTCGCTGTCGGAACTGTGCCGCTGACATTTCCTGTATTGTAGCATGATTCGATCGTAGTCGTCTTGCCGCTGGATGCGCCCAGTATACCGCCTGTCTCGTATATACCCGTGACATCGCCGGTATTGAAGCATTTCTCTATCGTTCCCGTTATCCTTCCGGCTATACCGCCCGTTCCCTTTATCGTACTCGTTATCTCTCCCGTGTTGCCGCACATCGAGATCACGCTGTCCGATGATGCTGATCCTGCTATACCGCCAGTGCAGTATACATATCCTCCCGGCTTGCCGCTGTTCGTGACAGCTGCGCTGTTGAAACAGCTCTTTATCTCTGTTTTCCCTGTTGCAGTCGCAACTACACCTCCGAGATAATCCCCGGCAGCTGAAACCGGTGCAGTATTCCTGCATCCTGATATCACTGTGCCTGTGCCTGCGAATGCTGCGATACCTGCCGCATATTTTGCCGAGCTTACTGTCACAGCATTCGTACAGTCAGTTGTTGTCACAGGATTGCCGTAAGCGACTATACCAGCAGCATACTCAGCGCTGGTCTTTATACTCCCGGTTACCGTCAGGTCTTTCACTTCTGCGCCTTTAGCATATCCTATCAGCGCCTGATATTTACTCGAGTTATTTATATTTATCCCTGATATCGTCTTGCCATTGCCGTCGAATACACCACCATATGCTATATAATCACTGTATGTATTCGTCATCGTGCCGATCGGAGTCCAGTCTCTGCCTGTGAGATCTATGTCCGCAGTCAATACCGCGCAAAGTGCAGACGTGCTCTTTTTAGCGGTTTTGTTGACCTGCTCCGTAAACCACATGAGATCGTCGGCTGTCGCCAGTCTGTAAGGCTCGGCTTTCGTTCCCTTTCCTTCCGGAGCTGCTGACTCTGCTGATCTTGCCGGACTTTTCACAGCGGTACTGTCCTTTACTGTGACAGCTGCTGCTGGACTTGTCGCTGACGCTGAGACTTCCGAAGCTGTGCCCTTTCCAATAACAGAAGTAACGATGACTCTGTAGTACGAGAGCCCCGCCTTGTCCGTCGGCGGCACGTACTCTGCACCGTCTGCATCCTCTATATCCACGAACTCTTCGTTGTCCGCACTTTTCTGCCACTGATACGAAAGCTCTCCGCCGTCATCTGACGATGCAGTGACCGTGAGTGCTTTCGCCGTATCTCCCACAGCATATGAAGCTTTCTGCTCCGAAAGATCATTCTTTATGACCGGCGCCGGCGCAGTCGACTGAGCCGCCTGCTGTTCAGCTGTCTGCACAGCCGCGCCCGATCCGGCCGTCTCTCCATATGCCCAGGATGGCATCATCGCAGTAAGCATCATGATGGCTATCAGTGCTATACTGAAACTTTTAAAAATCCTGTTTTTCCTCTCCATTTAGTTCCTCCGATATGATTTCAGATCTTATCTGTTCTGACCACCGGCATTCACCGGTGGATACACGGTTTGATGACATCAGATACCATTGCAGGTATAGCTCCACACAAGGACGTCCCCTTCTTTCATCTTGTATGAGCTGCTGCCGTAATTAGGCATCCATCCGTTGACTCTGTATGTCCAGCCCGACCTGCTGCCGCAGTCGAACTCGTACAGGTTGTTTATTCCTTCTATATAATAGCTGCCGTACGCAGGTGTGTATGAATATTCAAGCTGTATGCCCGCCGTGTCGCATGCTCTCTTTAGTATGTCGAACGCCGTGTCTCCCTCTCTGAATTCCACACTTGAGGACGCCAGTATCACGCCGTTT
>CAKUJA010000149.1 GCA_934661135.1 uncultured Oscillospiraceae bacterium | reverse complement strand
TAGCACCACGCGCTGAACAAAAACACATAGATCCCGCTTCGCAGGTGGCTGACAGCCGGAGAATGAAAAATATGCCGACTTGCATATCGGAGCCACATGGCAAACGCAATGAGCGCCAACACGCTCAGCGCAAACAAGATGCTCTTTTTTGTCGCTTTGCTCATGCCGCATACCTCCCGGCTCTGCACATTTGTACTGATAGTATATCATGCGAATAGGAAAAAGACAACACAGTTTTCCCCTTTGCCGAGAGGATCCGGCCAGACTATGACCTTTGTGAAAAAATAATTGCAAATCCTATCCAATCGGCGGGGGCAAAAGGGAGCGGTAACGGCTAAAATATAAATGGAACATGCAAAAGAAGAGAAAGGCGGTGGAAAAGAGCAAATGCGAAGGATTGTGCTGGATATGAAAGGCGGACTTCTGGCGGAGGCGGTCATGCAGTCACTTTCAGGATTCGATCCAGATTTTCTTGTCTATCGTTCTTCAAAGCCGGAGGAAACGCTTGCTCTGTGCCAGGCCTGCCGTGCCAATGTGTTAGTGATGGAGGTCTTGCGGCAGGGCATCTGGAAGCTGAGCGAGCGGCTCAAGCTCTGCAGTGCTGTAAAGCAGCTTGGTTGGGTCTGCAAGGTTCTGCTTCTGGTGGATGAGAACGCAGACGAACCGCTTGCCGCTGAGGTGCGGCAGGCCGTGAAGGATCAGTTGGTTGACAATTTTATTTATGCGTCGGTATCGCCGACCTACCTCGCAGGTGTGATTGACACGCTTTGAAAGGATGTGTGAGAGATGAAAAAATTCCTGCGATTGATTCTGGTATTTTTGATATTTGTGCTCGCGTCGGCGCTGTCCACGGTTACCGCGCTTGCGTGCTCGCCGGATGGCTCGAATCCGGAACATCATGAAAACATTATCCAGACCGATGAGGAAAAGCCAACCTGCCTGCGGGGAGGATACTACGTACTGGAATGTACCGTCTGCGGGATGAGATGCACTTATCAAACTGACCCTCCCATGCCCCACAGCTATGGGCCGTGGGAAGTTGTTCCTGGTAAAGAGCCCACCTGCACAAAAGCCGGCACGAAGCAAGCGTATTGCAGTACATGCAACAGGTGGTATGAAATGCCTGCGCCGGCAACGGGCCACAGCTGGTATAAGTACTATACAAAAGAGCCTACCTGCACCACGGCAGGAGAATACTACACCTACTGCCGGAATTGCCCTGCGAGCCAGGGACGCTCCACAGAACCTGCCACGGGTCACTTTTGGGTCGTCTGGAAGCAAGTATTCGCTACCTGCACCACCTCGGGCTATACCGAATTTGTCTGCGACGACTGCGGCGCGGATGGGGGGACCACGACGACGCCCGCCAAGGGGCACAGCTTCGGCGCGTGGTTTACCACAACGCAGGTCACCTGCACGGAAGACGGCATCCAGAAGCGGGAGTGCACAGCCTGCGGCGCAACGGAGAGCCGCGGAATCTCCAAGACGGGACATAAATTCGGCGCATGGTTCACCACAACGCAGGCCACCTGCACGGAAGATGGCATCCAGAAGCGGGAGTGCGCAGCCTGCGGCGCGACGGAGAGCCGCGGAATCTCCAAGACGGGACATAAATTCGGCGCGTGGTTCACCACAACGCAGGCCACCTGCATGGAGGAGGGCATCCAAACCCGCGAATGTACGCAATGCGGTGTGACGGAGCGCCGAGGAATCGCCAAGACGGATCACAGCTGGGATGCCGGGACGGTCGTCGTGGAGCCGACGGCAAAGCGTGAGGGAGTGACGGAGTGGATTTGTAATATGTGCGGCATGAGCCGCACAACACCGATTCCCAAGCTCGCGTCGGGAACGACAGCGGCGCCGACTACTGCTCCGAGCACCTCGCCCGCGGCATCGCCGAGCGCCTCGCCCGGTGCGGCGGGCATCGAAACGGCGGATAAAAATGGCAAGGGCGAGAAGTCCGGCGGCAAGGGAGACAGACACGGCGCCGGTGAAAACGCCGCCGAGCCAGACGATGGGCAGAAAAACCAGAAGGGCGATGCACCCGAGGGAACGGCAAAGAACGGTTCCTCCGTGGGGCGGATTCTACTGCTCGTGCTTGTGCCGCTGCTGCTAATCGCTGCCGTCGTCATTTTCCTGCTCGTCCGGCGAAAGAAAACCGGACAGCCGTGACCGGCATCCCTCCGGTCAGCGGAGGGACGTGCCCGAAGCAAGGCACTGTCTGCCAACGTGCAGCAGCCGGGAAACGATCGGAGGAGCGATCATCTGACCGATGCATCTGGTATCGCCGGCGTATTTCACAGATACGATCGATATGCTTTGGAAAGGAGTGGTTATCTTGCAGGTCGTAATTCAGAAAATGCCGGAGAGCTTGCCGGAGTTTGAAGCACGCATCGCCGAGGGACGGCAGCCGGAACGCATCTGTGCCCTGTTTCTGTGTGCGCTTGCGCTGTTTGATCGGGACAAAAATGCAGGCACCGCCGCAATGGATATTCTGCGGGGGGCAAGGCCCATGACACCGTATGACTGCCAGTTTCTGCGCGACCGGCTGCGTGGAAAAGCCTATCTGCCGCTGGCGTATTTTGAAGGTGCGACGCCGGAAAACGGCTATCGGCCGCAGGTGCCGTATACGTTGAACGTGCTGGCAGACCCGAGGCCGCAGGATCTGGAGCCGGGCTATCTGCGCTTATTTCTCAAAACAGCCGGCGCAGATTCGCCGCGGCCCATAAAACTGCGGCAAAAGGCCTCGACTGGCGACTGGTTCCTTTGGGAGTATTCCAGCATTCTCAGCGGCATCCGTATCCCTTCGGCGGAAGACCCGTGGGCATAGTTAAGAGAGAAAGGAAGTATTTAAAAATGGAATTCACCAACGCGGCATTAGACGCAACCGGCAGGCCCGGCACATCCGCTGAAATTCTGCCCAGAGTATGGCAATCCGTTTAACGACGGCGACTTGACGTGAGGAAAACATTGAAAATTGCTTTGATCATCATCTCGATGATCGTATTTATCACACTGGCAGGTGCCTTGCTGTACTGGTTCTTCATTGGAAGCCGGATTCAAGATGGAGGCAGAACGGAAAACCCGGATACATACAGAACAGGCAAGGAACTGGTGGAGTTTGAGTGGCGGCAGAACCACAAAAACTACTACAGCTGCTTTTCACTGAAATTCTATCAGGAGAACGATATGCCGCTGCTGACCGGCTGGTTTCCCAGCCAATCTGGCGGCGACGAGGTAAGGGAAAGCAGGACAGATGCGTTTTCCAACCCGGATCCCTGGCAGCTAACATGGGTGCAGTGGTTTGAGCTTCAGAATGTGCTGGCAGAGTCAGATCTTCCGGCGTACAAAAAACCGTCTTCTGACATCTATGATGAAATTGACAGCGAGATCCGGATCGTCTGGCGTACCGCTGACGGGGATGAAACCCAAAAATTCAGCGGCAGCCATGCAGAGACATTGGAGGCTTTGGTGCTGGATATTGCCGAGGAAGCATATGCTGCGTCAAAGCTCGAAACAGAGCAGCGTGAGGTGCGTGAAACGGCAGATCTGATCGGAATCTGCTGGGAGCAGAATGCCCCGTCTGCGCGTGACTGCTTCAGCTTCCTTCTTAGTGAACGTCCGCAGCGCCTTATGTATGGAATGTGGAGTCATGCGCTCTGCAAAATAAATAAAACAACAGGGAGGAATTATTATGAATGGACACAAGTTTTTGAAGGTCACCGGGATTTTGATGATCATTGCGGCTGTATTTTCCATCATTGCGGGTGTACTTGTCGGTGGACTGGGTGCGCTGGCGGCGGGAGTCGGTGCGGCATCTGGTCTGACATTTGCCTATTGGGCAGCGCTGTTCCTAACACTGGTCGGGGGAATTTGTCAGCTGATCGCCGGTATCAAGGGTGTCAAGCACAGCAAGCGCAGCGAAAAAGCAGGCAACCTGATCATATGGGGCGCAATCGTGGCTGTATTCAGCGTCTTGAGCATCGTGATGAATCTGGTCAACGGCGGCGAGTTTAACGTC
>CAKUJA010000148.1 GCA_934661135.1 uncultured Oscillospiraceae bacterium | reverse complement strand
GTCCTATATCTGATGCTCGTTGACCCAGACCAGCACGTCCTCATATTTCATTGCACCTGACGCAATGCCTAACCCGACTTTGACAACCTCTTCGTTCCGGCAACTAAGACGCATGCCATTTTCTTCGAGAAACGTCAGCATGGCATACATACCGATGCACTTGTTTCCATCTACAAAAGCATGATTGGCAATCAAGGCATATCCGAGCCGGGCTCCTTTTTCCTGCTTGCTGGGATATAGTTCCTGTCCGCCAAAGCTGGCATAAATGCTCTCGACGGCGCTTTCTAACAGGCCCATATCGCGCAGCCCGTCCGAACCGCCCGTTTGGGCAATCATCAACTGATGCAAAAGAAGCACCCGTTCTGTCGTAAAGCGGATCATTTCGCAAGTTCCTCAAAGGCAGGCTTGAATTTTTTCATAATACGCGCTGCTACCACATCAATTTTTTCATCGTCGGTCATATCCAGCAATGGCGAACGATCCATATCAATTAAAAGATATTTCGGGCGGTTGTTCTTGAATACAACCGCCTGACCATTTGCATCAGCAATCCGCGTAACGCGCGAAAAATTCTGATTGGCCTCTGTCATGGAAACAATGGCGTTTGTGTTAATCATCATTTGGCATCCCTCCCATCTCAGTATAGCACAGAAAATAGGATCGATTCAACCTACTTCGAAAGGAAAAACTTATGCAATTCGTGGTAACAGAAAAAAACTCCGTCGCCCGATCCATCGCTGCCGTCTTGGGTGCAAGCGAAAAGAAGAAAGGCTATTTGGAAGGAAACGGCTATTGGGTATCCTGGTGCGTCGGACACCTGGTGGAACTGGCGGCTCCCTCCGAATATGACGAAAAGTATGCCAAATGGCGGGCCGAGGATCTGCCGATTCTTCCTAAGAAATGGCAATTTTCCATTATTGAAAGCACGAAGGCTCAGTTCAGCATCCTTCGTACCCTGATAAACGACGCCCGCGTCACGAGCATCATTTGCGCGACCGACGCAGGCCGCGAGGGCGAGCTGATCTTCCGGCTGGTTTACTCCCTGTGCGGATGCACAAAACCCGTAGAGCGCCTGTGGATTTCATCGCTGGAAGACGCCGCGATTGCCGAAGGGTTTCGAAATCTTCGGCCTGCCAGCGAATATGATTCTCTGTATCAAGCAGCCCTGTGCCGCACGCAGGCGGACTGGCTGGTGGGGATCAACGCCACGCGGCTGTTCTCCACGAGGTATCATCAGCTGCTGAACATTGGCCGGGTCATGACCCCGACGTTGGCCCTGCTGGTGGAGCGGGAAGCGCAGATTCAGGCTTTTCGTTCCACGCCCTTTTACACAGTGCAGTTGGACTGCGGCTCGTTGAGCGCTATTAGCGAACGCCTGACGGAGCGCGCCGAAGCGGAACGGATTGCGGCGCTTTGCGACGGAAAAGAAGCTCGAATCATCAAGCTGGAACAGAAGGAACGGTTGGAACAGCCACCCCGGCTTTATGATCTGACCAGCCTGCAGCGGGACGCCAACCGTCTGTTGGGTTATACGGCGCAGCAGACGCTGGATTATGCGCAAAGCCTGTACGAAAAGAAGCTGGCCAGCTATCCCCGTACCGACAGCCGGTATCTGACCAGTCATATGGAAAACAGTACCCGGATGCTTGTGGAACAAACTGTCAAAGTTCTGCCTCTCAGGAAGGATGGAATGTTTTCCTGTAACGTTGATCAGATAATCGACAATGGCAAGGTCACGGACCATCATGCCTTGATTCCTACTTCCGGGATAGCCGGATACGATCTTCTGTCTCTGCCTGCCGGCGAACGCAGCCTTCTGACCCTGCTCATGGTGCGCCTGCTCTGCGCCGTCGGAACACCCTGCCGGATTCACGAAACCGCCGTCACGCTGGAGTGTGAGGGCGTTTCTTTTTTTCTGAAAGGGCGGCAGATCATGGACATGGGCTGGAAATCCATGGAAAAAGTCTGCCGGACTGCGCTGAAATCTGCGCCTGTAGAAGAAACTGCCGCGAAGGAGCTTCCTCCCCTGAACGACCAGATGACCTTCCTGCCGGTAAAGACGTCTATCCAGGAAGGAAAAACGACTCCGCCCAAGTCCTATACCGAAGCTACATTATTGTCAGCCATGGAGAATGCCGATGCGGAAGAAACGCCAGACGACGCAGAACGCAAGGGATTGGGCACGCCCGCCACCCGTGCCGGGATCATTGAAAAGCTGGTCAAAACCGGCCAGATCGAACGCAAAAAGGGGAAAAAGAGCTGTGTTTTGCTTCCCACACAGAAGGGCGTTTCCCTGATTACGGTTTTGCCGGAGGAATTGCAGTCGCCCCTGCTGACAGCGGAATGGGAACAAAAGCTGAAACAGATCGAAAAAGGCGAAATAGAGCCTGGCGCTTTTATGGAAGAAATCACAGACATGGTACGCAATCTGGTACGGCATGGATGTCCCGTCCCGGAAAGCAGCGTCCTGTTCGCAGAAGGAACGAAAAGCATTGGCGTGTGCCCACGATGCGGCAATATGGTTGTGGAACGGCCCAAAGGCTTTCTGTGCAGCAACCGCGACTGCCGCTTTGCGCTATGGCGGCAAAATCCTTTCTTTGCCGCCAAGAAAAAAGAACTCACTGCCGCCATAGCGTCGGCCCTTCTGAAAGAAGGACGGGCATTTGTAAAAGGGCTGTATTCCCCAAAAACAGGAAAAATCTATGACGCAGCCATTGTACTGGACGATTCCAGCGGGCAGTATGTTAGTTTCAAGCTGGAATTCCAGCAGAAACGCTAGAGATGCACATGCTTCGTTAGAAACAAAATAATGCCTATTAGAATCAAACAGGAGTGATGAACCATGACCCACCCTACTTTTACCCTCGCAGAAACCAACCTCATGGTGATTTATAATCCCGGCACCCGCCTTGGCCTGATTGAAGAGCTGAAAGCCATGATGACGTACCTGTCCCCGGAGGAAACAGACCTGCATGACCTGACGCTGTCCACGCTCCGCAAACTGGAACGCCTGACCGACACGGCCTTTGCGGCGCTGGATCTGGAAATCGACGGATTCTGAGGAGGGAGAAACAATGCCCGCAGCCAATGCTTACGTTCAGCTCGCAGAAGATACCGCCCGGCGGATTACCCACAGTCACACGGAATGGACGGGCTTTCTGAAAACCGCCGCCCGGCTGTACAAGTATCCCTACCACGAACAGCTCATGATCTATGCCCAGCGCCCGGAGGCGACCGCCTGCGCGGATTACCGGGTCTGGAACGACCGGATGCGCCGCTATATCCGCCGGGGCTCCAAAGGAATCGCACTGCTGGATGTTTCCGGGGACGAACCCAAACTCCGCTATGTGTTCGATATTGCGGATACGGGTGTTCGCGCCAGTTCCCGCCCATTCTCTCAATGGCAGCTTACGGAACAGAACGAAGAAGCCGCCCGTCGCGCGCTGGAGGACGGATACGACGTCACCGGGAGTTTGGAAAAACAGATTCATGCCGCTGTTCAGCAGCTGGTGATGAACCAGTGGCTGGATCACCGCCGGGAAATTCTTGGCATCGTTGGCGGAAGCCATCTGAAAGGGTACAGCTGAATGATCTAATGGAGGAAGAACCACCGGCAGTTTTCTCCTCCGAAGTACAGTTATCCTTCTTCCCTACAGAACAGGCGCAAATCGCCCAAATCGACCACGCGGAGAGCGTTCAGCCCTCCGCGTTTTCTTTTGCTACTTCTGTTTCCGAGGAAGAAGTGGTTCAGGCTTTGCAGGTCGCCGTTTCCGAACCGGCCAGCCGGATGCGTGTTACCACGGAATTTTCCAAGGGGAAAAGCACTCCCGAACTGATTTTAGCTCTCCAAAAAGAGTATCAGGGAGGTACGGGCATTAGCCGCCCTCATCGGGCGGCTCTTTTACTAATCGTTGTTGTTCTTATTTTTCGGTTTACCTTCTTTTTCCGGCTCACCCGTAAACGGGTCAATATATTCCACCAGCATAGCTGATGGTTTTCTTTTTCCAAATAAAACGACCCCGTCCGAAATTCCGAACGAGGTCGTTTGCTGCTCAAAGTTATTCTTTTGTTTATCTTTTTGGAAACCAATGTT
>CAKUJA010000147.1 GCA_934661135.1 uncultured Oscillospiraceae bacterium | reverse complement strand
GCGGACGACTCTGTCCGCCCGTTCCTCCGATCTTCCGCCGCACCCGTAGGGACGGACGACCCTGTCCACCCGCTTCTCCGATCTCCCGCCGCACCTGTAGGGGCGGACGACTCTGTCCGCCCGTTCCTCCGATCTTCCGCCGCACCCGTAGGGACGGACGACCCTGTCCACCCGCTTCTCCGATCTCCCGCCGCACCTGTAGGGGCGGACGACTCTGTCCGCCCGTTCCTCCGATCTTCCGCCGCACCCGTAGGGACGGACGACCCTGTCCACCCGCTTCTTCCGGTTTCCTCCGCACCCAAAGGAACGCTTTTTTGAACCCATTCTTTTCTTTCTCTGCCAGAACGTTTTGCGCCCCCATTCTTTTCTTTCTCTTTTGGAGAAAGAAAAGAACCGCCGCGCCCGGTGAAGAAAAGAAAGAGAACTTCCGAAACCGTACCATTCTACCGTGCCGCCATCGCGTCAGAAGAAACTCGCTGCATTGCGTTTCCGGCTAACGCCGAAAACTGCATATTCGCTCCTTCCTTCTTCCTTTCCAATCCGCAACCGCTCCGCTGGGTTGCAGATTGGTTTTTCGCTGTCCTTCCCGCGCCGCACGCGATCTTGATGATGGCGGTCAGGCAATATCCTACGGATACGGTACAACCTTGCGTCCTACGCCGCACCCGTAGGGGCGGACGGCTCTGTCCGCCCGTTCCTCTGATCTTCCGCCGCACCCGTAGGGGCGGACGACTCTGTCCGCCCGCTTCTTCCGGTTTCCTCCGCACCGAAGGAACTCTTTTTTGAACCCATTCTTTTCTTTCTCCAAAAAGAGACGAAAAGAATGGGGACACAAACGGTCTCTTTTGGCACGCCCAAAAGAAATTCCCCCTTTTTGCTTCCTGAGTCAAAAAGAGTGGAAATATTCTTCGATCTGTGATAATATAAAACAGTGTGTGACTATTGGCGCGGCGCTTGCGCCGCCGCAGATCGGAGGTTTGCTTATGACCTACGGACAGGCGATTCTGCTGGGTTTGGTACAGGGAATCGCGGAATTTCTACCCATTTCCAGCTCCGGCCATCTGGCGGTGCTGCAAAACTTTCTCGCGATCGGAGACATGGAGGAGCATCTGCTGTTCGACGTCCTGCTCCATCTCGGCACGCTGGCTGCCGTGCTGCTGGCGTTCTGGGGGGATGTCAAGGTGCTCTGGGGCGAAGGCCTGCGGATGCTGCATCTGAAAAAGGCGCGCCGCGGCGAAAAGCCGGACGGACCGAAGCGCCGCCTGATCTCGTTCCTGATTGTGGCGACGCTCCCGCTGATCCTTGCCGCCGTGCTGAACCACTATATCGAGTCGCTCTATCAAAATACATTTTTCATCGGCTTTGCCTTCCTGATGACCGGCTTCCTGCTTTTTGCAGCCGATCGGATGGGGCATGGCAATAAAACCGAGCGCGGCGCTACGCTGGGCGACGCAGTCGTTGTCGGTCTGGCGCAGATGGTCGCTGTCGTGCCGGGACTGTCCCGCAGCGGGACGACCATCTCGGCTGGTCTGCTGCGCGGGTTCGATCGGAATTTCGCGGTGAAGTTTTCCTTCCTGCTCTCCATTCCCGCCGTGCTCGGCGCGAACTTCATCTCGCTGGTCAAGGCGTTTTCCGCCGGAATCGACTGGGCGAACGTTCCGAAGTATCTCGTCGGCGTCCTGATGGCGTTTGCCGCGGGTTACGCCGCGATCTATCTGCTGCGCGTGCTGGTGCAGCGCGGCAAATTCGGCGGCTTTGCCTACTATTGCTGGGGCGCGGGACTGCTGACGCTGATCCTGTCGCTGACCGTTTAAACTTGAGAGGATACAATATCATGGCGCAGAAGCAAACAAAAAAATCAACGGCCGGCAAGCGAAAAAAGCAGCCTGCCGCGAAAAAAAAACAGGCCAAACCCATCCGGCGCGAGGTCGGTGCGGTTGTCTGCCTGCTGCTGGCGGTGTTCACGGTGCTGGCCTGCTTCCATGTGCGCGCCGCGCTGCTCGATCTGCTCACATCGCTTTGCAAGGGGACGATCGGCTCCGGATTTTACATCCTGCCGTTTGCCTGCCTGATGGGGTTTCTGATCCTGCTGCTGCATGACGGGCGGCCTGTCGCGCTGCGCGTCACGTGCGCATTCTTACTCCCGGTCACCATCGGCGCGCTCGTGCAGCTCGTCGGCGGCACCGCGGTTACGTGGGGCTCCGGGATGCTCGAAGCGCTCTGGGACGGCGGCATGGACGGCACGGCAGGCGGCGCGGTCTCCGGCCTGCTGGCGCTTGCGCTCTCCGCTGTCATCAGTCGTCCCGGCGCGGTGATTGTGCTGCTGGCCGCGCTGCTGCTCGAGCTGATTACGAGTCTCAATATGACGCTCAAGGGCATCATCCAGGCCATTCAAAACCGCCCGAAGCTGGAATATGCGCCGCCGAAGCGCGAGCACGCCGATCCGGCGGAGACGATTGTCAACCGTGTCGCGGAAAAGCACATCGAGCACGCCGAGCGCCGCCGTGCAAGGGCGTCGGAGTTCGATCTTCCGATCGACGAGCCGCCGCTGCCGGTTTCCGAGCCTGCTCCGCAGCAGCGCGAGATCGTCCGGCCGGACGAGTTTATTCAAAAAGGGCGCAAACAGGCAACGCCGGCGGAGCCGCCGGTTGACCTGACCGATGATCTTCCCGCGGGTCTGACCGGCCATGGCGCGTCTGCCTCGGCTGCGCGCCCGGCGGCGTCGGCGGAACAACCGCCGCGTTCGGAGTTCAAGGCGCGGTTCGATTCCCTGATTGCCGGCCAGCATCCGCTGCCGCATCAGCTTCCGCCGCTCGTGCTGGACGAGGAGCCGTCGAAGCTCTCGCCGCTGCCCGAGGAGCCGCAGGATATTCAGGAGGAGCCTGCCGAGGAATTTCCGCCGCTTGTTGTGCCGCAGGCCATGCCGCAAATGCCGCAGCCTGCCGCAAACGACGAAGAAACCGCAGCCGCAGCGCAGCCGCAATCTGCCGCGGTTCTGCCGCAGCAAGCTTTGCGGCAGGAGACGCAGGAAAAGCCAATCAAGAAGGATAACGTGCAGTTGGCCGCGCAGATTGCTGCGGAAATTCAGGCTGCGCCTGCCGTGCCCGAGTACCGTTACCCGCCGGTCGATCTGCTCCATCGCTCCACCAGCGCCGCGGCAGATGGCACACAAGAAATGCGCCAAAATGCCGAAAGATTGGCCGATACGCTGCAAAGTTTCAACATTGAGGCCAATATTATCAATGTGACGCGAGGCCCCTCCGTGACCCGCTATGAGCTGGAGCTCAGCCGCGGTACAAAATTGTCCAAAGTTACCAACCTTTCTGACGATATTGCGCTTGCTTTGGGCGCGTCCGGTGTCAGAATCGCAGCAATTCCGGATAAAATTTCGGTCGTCGGCATCGAGGTTCCGAACAAATTGGTCACCACGGTTTTTGTCAGAGATGTGATCGATTCCGACGAATTTCGCCGCAGCAAATCCAAGATTTCCTTTGCGGTTGGCAAGGATATTAGCGGCAGCCGCATCATCGGCGACATCGCCAAGCTCCCGCATATGCTCATTGCCGGTACAACCGGCTCTGGCAAGTCGGTCTGCATGAATTCGCTCATCATTTCACTGCTCTATAAATCGAATCCTGACGAGGTAAAACTCATCATGGTTGACCCTAAAATGGTTGAACTCGGAATTTATAATGGAATTCCCCATCTTTTAATTCCGGTTGTGACCGACCCGAAAAAGGCCGCTGGCGCGCTGCAATGGGCCGTAACCGAGATGATGCGCCGCTACCGTTTGATGGCGGATGCCGGTGTCCGCGATATGGACTCGTTCAACAAAGTTGCTGCGGCTAGCGACGAATTTGAGAAAATGCCGCAAATCGTTGTGGTCATCGATGAGCTGGCCGATCTTATGCTTGTTGCGGCAAAGGAAGTTGAAGAATCGATTTGCCGTGTAGCGCAAATGGGTCGTGCGTCGGGCATTCATCTGGTCATTGCGACGCAGCGTCCGTCTGCGGATGTAATCACTGGCCTGATGAAGGCGAATATCCCGTCCCGGATCGCGTTTGCGGTGGCATCTGCGATGGAATCGCGCATTATCCTCGATACGGCAGGCGCGGAAAAGCTCGTCGGCAAGGGCGATATGCTCTATGCGCCGCTCGGACAAGGAAAGCCGA
>CAKUJA010000146.1 GCA_934661135.1 uncultured Oscillospiraceae bacterium | reverse complement strand
CCGAGACGGCAACCATGGCCAGGGCGGACAGCACAAACCGGCTTGTTGTGCAATTTACATACACCGCGGCGAACGGCGGCGGCGTTTACGGCGTGGAGATCGAAAAAACGGACGCGGGCGCGTATGAAATTGTGCGAAAGGGCGCAGACGTCACGATCGACAATCTGGTTCGGGAACCGTAACAGACGGAACTGGACAGAAAAAACAAAACCGATGGCGACAGCCATCGGTTTTTTGTTGGTTGTTATTCACAAAAAGACTGGAAACGAATTGACAAATGCGACAAGAGCTGGTATAATGATAGTCCATAATGCGCATAGAAGGTCAATCGCGATCTTCACCACTTTCTATGGTCAGTATACCACCGGAGCTGACCGGATGCAAGTGGGAACTCAAACATTTCGACAACGCAACCTAGCGTATCATTTTTACTACATGGAACCGATGAAGAAAGGCTGTGATGAATCCATATGGCAGTGACCAAGGACGTGATGCTCGGCAAGACTCTGCGCAAGAGCTTTGCCAAGCATGATGATGTGCTGGCGATCCCCAATATGCTCAAAATCCAGAAGGATTCCTATGAGTGGTTTTTGCGGGAGGGTCTGCGCGAGGTCTTTAAAGACGTTGCGACAATCACCGACTACACCGGCAATCTCGAACTGAGCTTCCTCGATTACAGCATGAACGAGCCGCCCAAGTACACTGTGGAGGAGTGCAAGGAGCGCGACGCGACATTTGCCAAACCCATCAAGGTGCGGGTGCGCCTGCACAACAAGGAGACCGACGAGATCAAGGAGCAGGAAATCTTTATGGGAGATTTCCCGCTGATGACAAACGGCGGTACGTTCGTGATCAACGGCGCGGAGCGTGTCATCGTCTCGCAGATTGTCCGCAGCCCCGGTATGTACTACGGCGACGAGGTGGACAAGGCCGACCAGCACATCTATTCCGCGACGGTGATTCCGTACCGCGGCGCATGGCTGGAATATGAGACCGACCTCAACAACGTGTTCTATGTCCGGATTGACAAGAACCGGAAGATTCCCATCACCTGCCTGATTCGCGCGCTGGGCGTTGCCAGCGACGGCCAGATTAAGGAGCTGTTCGGCGACGATCCGCTCATCAATGCGACGATTGAGAAGGATACCTGCAAGACCCGCGAGGAGTCGCTGCTGGAGATCTACCGTAAGCTCCGTCCGGGCGAGCCGCCCACAGTCGAGAGCGCGGAGAGCTATCTCGATGCGCTGTTCTTCGACGCGCGCCGCTACGACGTGAGCAAGGTCGGCCGCTATAAATTCAACAAGAAGATGGATATTTGGTCCCGCCTGAACGGTCAAGCGCTGGCACAGCCGGTGACCGATCCGCTGACCGGTGAGATTCTCGCCATGCCCGGCGAAGTCCTCAGCCGCGACAAGGCGCGTGAAATCTCCGCGCGCGGCGTCAACGAGGCCGTGCTCGACATCGACGGCCGCCAGGTCAAGGTGTTCTCCAACGGCATGGTCGATATGAAGAACTTTGTCTCCTTCGACCCTGCGCAGTACGGCATCAAGGAGAAGGTCTGCTTCGCGGTGCTGCGCGAAATGCTCGAGACGGTTCCGGAAAACGGTTGGGAAGAAGCCATTGAGGAGCGCCGCGACGAGCTGATTCCGAAGCACATCACGAAGGACGACATCCTGGCTTCCATCAACTACCTCTGCACGATGGTGCAGGGCGCCGGCACGACCGACGACATTGACCACCTCGGCAACCGCCGCCTGCGCTGCGTCGGCGAGCTGCTTCAGAACCAGTTCCGTGTCGGCTTTACGCGCCTGGAGCGCGTGATCCGCGAGCGCATGACGATTCAGGATCTCGACGTCGTGACGCCGCAGAGCCTTATCAACATCCGTCCGGTGACCGCGGTCATCAAGGAGTTCTTCGGCTCCTCGCCGCTGTCGCAGTTTATGGATCAGAACAACCCGCTGGCAGAGCTGACGCACAAGCGCCGCCTGTCCGCACTGGGTCCCGGCGGCCTGTCCCGCGAACGCGCATCGTTTGACGTCCGCGATATTCACTACTCCCACTATGGCAGAATGTGCCCGATTGAGACGCCTGAAGGCCCGAACATCGGCCTGATTAACTATCTGGCGTCCTATGCGCGCATCAACGAGTACGGCTTTATCGAAGCGCCGTTCCGCAAGGTCGACAAGGCGACGCATACGCTCACCGGCGAGGTGGAGTATATGACCGCCGACGTTGAGGACGATTACTATGTCGCGCAGGCGAAGGAGCCGGTCGACGAGGAGGGGCATTTCGTCAACCCGCGTGTGACCTGCCGTCACCGCGACGAGATCATCTCCGTCGAGCGCGAGCTGATCGACTATGTCGACGTCTCGCCGCGTATGATGACCTCTATCGCAACCGCGTTCATTCCGTTCCTCGAAAACGACGACGCGAACCGCGCGCTGATGGGCGCGAATATGCAGCGTCAGGCCGTGCCGCTGATGGTCACGGAGGCGCCGATTGTCGCCACCGGCATCGAGCATAAGTGCGCGGTCGACTCCGAGGTCTGCATCACGGCCAAGGGCGACGGCGTGGTGACGCGCGTATCCGCCAACGCAGTCAGCGTCCGCTATGACGACGGCAACGTCGCCGACTACACGCTGACGAAGTTTGCCCGCTCCAATCAGGGCACCTGCGTCAACCAGCGCCCGATCGTCTCGGTCGGTGAGCGCGTGGAGGCCGGTCAGGTGATTGCCGACGGCCCGGCCTGCTCGCAGGGCGAGATTGCGCTTGGCAAGAACGTGCTCATCGGCTTTATGACCTGGGAAGGCTACAACTACGAGGACGCCATTCTGCTCAACGAGCGGCTGGTGCGCGAGGACGTATTTACGTCCATCCACATTGAAGAATATGAGACCGAGTCCCGCGACACGAAGCTCGGGCCGGAGGAAATCACCCGCGACATCCCGAACGTCGGCGAGGATACGCTGAAGGATCTCGACGAGAACGGTATCATCCGCATCGGCGCCGAGGTCATGAGCGGCGACTATCTGGTCGGCAAGGTCACGCCGAAGGGCGAGACGGAGCTGACCGCCGAGGAGCGCCTGCTGCGCGCGATCTTCGGCGAGAAGGCGCGCGAAGTCCGCGATTCCTCGCTGAAGGTGCCGCACGGCGAAGCCGGTATTATTGTCGACGTCAAGGTCTTTACCCGCGAAAACGGCGACGAGCTGGCGCCGGGCGTCAACAAGGTCGTCCGCGTCTACATTGCGCAGAAGCGGAAGATCTCCGTTGGCGATAAGATGGCCGGCCGCCACGGCAACAAGGGCGTTGTGTCCCGCATCCTGCCGCAGGAGGATATGCCGTTCCTGCCGGACGGCACGCCGCTCGACATCGTGCTGAACCCGCTGGGCGTTCCGTCCCGTATGAACATCGGTCAGGTTTTGGAAGTCCACCTCGGCTACGCGGCGCACGCGCTCGGCTGGAAGGTTGCAACTCCGATTTTCGACGGCGCGAACGAGAAGGAAATCCGTGAGCTGCTCGTGCAGGCCGGCGTTGCCGAGGACGGCAAGACCGTGCTCTACGACGGACGCACCGGCGAACCGTTTGACCAGCGCGTCACGGTTGGCTATCCGTACTACCTCAAGCTCCACCATCTGGTTGACGATAAGATCCACGCCCGCTCCACAGGCCCGTACAGCCTGGTCACGCAGCAGCCGCTCGGCGGCAAGGCACAGTTCGGCGGCCAGCGCTTCGGCGAAATGGAAGTCTGGGCGCTTGAAGCCTACGGCGCGGCCTATACGCTGCAGGAGATCCTGACCGTCAAGTCCGACGACGTGACCGGCCGTGTGCGCACCTACGAGTCCATCGTCAAGGGCCACAATGTCCCGCAGCCCGGCGTGCCGGAGTCCTTCAAGGTCCTGGTCAAGGAGCTGCAGTCTCTCTGCCTCGACATTCAGGTGCTCGACCGCGACGGCAACCAGATCGAGCTCAAGGAGGACGAGGACGCGCTCGACACCTTCAACCTCGCCCGCATGGATGCAGACGACGAGCGCAGCCGCAACCCGTTCGCTGACGAGGCGGAGCTGGAGGACGCAGGCTTTGAATACGTTCCCGACGACGAGGTCGAGGCTGACCTTGCCGACGACAAAGACGAGTATTGAGAAAAGGAGGAGCATGAATTATGAGTTACGCAACGTTTGACGCCATCAAGATCGGTATCGCTTCTCCCGAAATG
>CAKUJA010000145.1 GCA_934661135.1 uncultured Oscillospiraceae bacterium | reverse complement strand
GAAAAGCTGCCGGACAAGTGGAACACGAACATCGGCGAGAATGGCTGCGCCCTTTCCGGCGGCGAGCGTCAGCGCATCTCCATTGCACGCGCCTTCCTGAAGGATGCGCCCATCATTCTGCTGGACGAAGCCACCGCCAGTCTGGACGTGGAAAACGAAACTGCCATTCAGGAGGCACTTTCCCGGCTCATAAAACACAAAACTGTCCTTATCATCGCCCACCGGATGCGCACCGTAGCCGGGGCGGACAAAATCGTGGTGCTGTCCGACGGCGTGGTGGCCGAACAGGGCGCGCCCGATGCACTTTATGCCCGGAACGGCCAGTACACCCACATGGTGGATCTGCAGACCGAAAGCCAGAGCTGGACCATCTGACCCAATTCAAAAACAGCCCCCCGGCACAACAAAAAAGGACATCTATTCAAAAGAATAGGTGTCCTTTTTAGCACCCGAATCCGCCAGCTAACAGTCATGTTTAAATTACTTCCTTATCACTGTTAAGCCAACGGTTCGCTGCACTCTTATAATTCCCTGTTTCAAGTAAGTTCCTCGCCGCGGAAAGGCATTCAACTGCGTGTTCCAGCCACGCCTGCGACAGCGCTTTTCGTTCATGTGCCTGCATAACGAATGCCCTCCCGCACAACGTTTCGGTAATACGGCAGCGCTGTCTGATAGCGTCTGAACTGCTCCAGCGGCTTGACGGTCACGGAAACGGTGATATCGTGCTCCAGACTCAATCGGCTGGTCACCTTTGCAACATCGTTGCGGTGTTTCGCAATCTCCGCTTGTTCCAAATCCACAGTCAGCAGAATATCAATGTCCGACTCCGGATTGAAATCGCCGCGCGCATAGGAGCCGTACAGATAGGCGTCATGAATGCGCCCGAAAATCGGACTGCACGCATGATAGACGCTGTGCAGAATTTCTTCTGCCTGATTTCTGGTACACATATGCTCGCCTCCATTTTTTGTTTTATTATACCCTGAATTGCCCCCGCCGTCAACGGCGGGGCGTGACTACTATTTGACTACTATTGTCCGCAAATCCCAAAAAGCCGTTTTGCCCAGTGTTTTCAATGCTTTCCGGGAAGTTCGGCAATTTGCTGCAAATCCGTTGAAAACCCGCAAGACTTTGAAAATGCAGCATTTTATCAGGCTGCGCCTGAAAACTCCGACCGTCGACATTGCTCCTGTCAAGCTCTATCCTTATGTAAAAAAGCAAGACGCAAACTCAAATGCATGAGCTTGCGTCTTGCTTTTGCCCGTACCAGCTGTACCCCCATGACACATTGTGTACCTATGGGGTGAAACAGTTGATTTTCCGGGGTTTTGAAGCGATATGATTGCAAAAACCAGTTCTGTTAACGCTTGCTGAACTGCGGAGCGCGACGAGCGGCTTTGAGGCCGTACTTCTTTCTTTCCTTCATTCTCGGGTCGCGGGTCAGGAAGCCGGCGGCTTTCAGAGCGGCACGGAACTCGGGGTTGACGCTCAGCAGAGCGCGGGAAACGCCATGACGGATGGCGCCGGCCTGACCGGTGACACCGCCGCCCTCGACAGTGCAGACGATGTCGACCTTGCCGAGCATATCGGTGGTGGCGAGCGGCTGACGGACGACCATCTTCAGCGTATCCAGGCCGAAGTAATCGTCGATGTCACGACCGTTGATGGTGATGGAGCCGGTGCCGCCCTGATACAGGCGAACGCGGGCGATGGAGGATTTCCGACGGCCAGTGCCGTACTGATACTGTCTCTTGCTCTCGTACATAGTCTGTTACCTCCTGATTAGTCCAAAGTCCAGGCTTCGGGCTTCTGCGCGGCGTTGTTGTGCTCGGCGCCCTTGTAGATCTTGCAGCGGGTCAGAGCGGCGCGGCCGAGGGTGTTCTTCGGCAGCATACCCTTGACGGCAAGCTCCATGGCGAACTCCGGACGCTGCTCCATGAGCGTGCGATACTTGACGTCCTTCAGGTTGCCGATCCAGCCGGTGTGATGATAGTAGTGCTTCTGATCGAGCTTCTTGCCGGTGAGGACAGCCTTGTCGGCGTTGACGATGATGACGAAATCACCGCAGTCCACGTTCGGGGTGAAGTCAACCTTGTGCTTGCCGCGAAGAAGCTTCGCAGCGGTTGCAGCGACACGGCCCATCGGCTTGCCGGCTGCATCGAGAACGTACCATTTTCTCTGGACGGCCTCTTTCTTCAGCATAGTGGTCATGATTGTTTCCTCCATAAAATGATGGAAAGACAACTTTCCAAGCAAATATTTGACAAAGTCACGGCGCGCAGATAGAATAGACCTCGCAAACGCGCTTATTCTTTATACCACACCGAAAAAGTTCTGTCAACAACTTTTTTGACGATTTTTATGGTTTGTGGTGAGAACTCGCGAAATCGCAAAAATACTTCTGAAATCGAGCGAATGCTCACGATGAAAATTGCAATTCTGAGAGGAAAAACAGATGCAGAAAATGATGGGATTGGTGCGGAAGTGCATTGACGACTACCATATGATTGCGGACGGCGACCGGGTGGCCGTCGGCGTCTCGGGCGGGAAGGACTCGCTGACGCTGCTGGTGCTGCTGGCGGCGCTGCGGGAATATTATCCGGCGAAGTTTGCGCTTGGCGCAGTCTCGGTCGACATGGGGCTGGGCGGGATGGACTTTGCGCCGGTCGCGGCGCTCTGCCGGGAACTCAATGTGCCATATATCATAGAGAAAACGGAGATCGGAAAGATCCTTTTCGAGTACCGGAAAGAGAAGAATCCTTGCTCGATGTGCGCGAAGCTGCGGCGCGGTGCGCTGGGAACGGTGCTGCGGCGCGAGGGGTATGACAAAGTGGCGCTCGGGCACCACTACGACGACGCGGCCGAGACGTTTTTGATGAGCCTGCTCTATGAAGGGCGGATCGGCTGCTTTGAGCCGGTGACTTATCTCAGCCGCAGCGGTATCACGCAGATTCGGCCGATGCTCTATATCGGGGAAAAGGCGATTGCACAGTTTGCGGCGCGGCAGGCGCTTCCGGTGGTGCACAATATGTGCCCGGCGGACAAGCATACGAAACGGCAGGAGATCAAGGAACTGCTGGCGTCGCTGCAAACGCAATACCCGGATATAAAAACGAAGATCTTTGGCGCCATGCAGCGCCTCCCGCTGCCGGAATGGGGGATTTCTGACGCGAAAAAGCCGGAAAAGCCTTGACAAACCCGCGCCGGATGGGTAAACTACTTTTGTATTGAATATTTGCGTTGATAAGGACAAGTAGGATTCCGTTCCTGTGCCAGAGAGCTGCCGGTCGGTGCGAGGCAGCGGCAGAAGAATCCGAATATCCCCTTGGAGCTTCCCGCTGAACGCCGAACGGCCAGTAAACCGGGACGGGTTCTCCCGTTACAGAGACAGAGTGTCCGCCGCAAGGCGGGAATTCAGGTGGTACCGCGGTAAGTTTTATCGCCCTGAACGTTTGTTCAGGGCGATTTTTTCATTGATATCATTGTTCAAAGGAGAATTCGACATGGAATACAAACAGACGCTCAATATGAGCAAGTCCGGCTTCCCGATGCGGGGCGGACTGCCGATGCGTGAGCCAGATATGCTGGCGCATTGGAACGAGCTTGACCTCTACAACGAACTGCTGAAAAAGAACGAGGGGAAGCCGCGCTTTGCGCTGCATGACGGCCCTCCGTTCTCCAACGGCGCGCTGCACATGGGTCATGCGCTCAACAAGTGCATTAAGGATTTTATGACGCGCTCGGCAGCAATGCGCGGCTACTATACGCCGTATATTCCCGGCTGGGACAACCACGGTATGCCGATTGAGTCTGCGATCATCAAGCAGAACAAGCTCAACCACAAGCAGATGAGCGTCGCGGATTTCCGCTCCGCCTGCCACGAGTTTGCGCAGCATTATATCGATGTGCAGATGGAGGGCTTCAAGCGTCTTGGCGTGGTGGCCGACTGGGAGCATCCGTACAAGACCATGGCGCCGAGCTTCGAGGCCGAGGAGGTCAAGGTTTTCGGCGCGATGTATAAAAAGGGATACATCTATAAAGGACTGAAGCCGGTTTACTGGTGCTACCACGACGAGACTGCGCTGGCCGAGGCCGAGATTGAATATCAGGACGACCCCTGCACCACCGTCTATGTCAAGTTCCCGATGCACGACGATCAGGGCAAGCTGAGCCACCTCGACAAGCGCAAGCTGAGCTTCGTGATCTGGACGACGACGATCTGGA
>CAKUJA010000144.1 GCA_934661135.1 uncultured Oscillospiraceae bacterium | reverse complement strand
CGGACGACTTTGCGCAGCCGTTAGCGACGAAGGAGCTTTACGGATGCGGCATACCCCTTGCGGGTACTGTCCGCCCGGCAGTAGGCAAAGATGGTTAGCGGGAGTCTGCGGCGAAATCATAGTGCGGTAAGGGCGGACAGGGTCGTCCGCCCCTACGGGTGCAGTGTTGGAATCACATAGAAGGTGACGCCGAAAGGCGATGCGCAGCGCGCAGAGACCTTTCGGGTGGTAGGGACCGGCGCGACGGACAGAGGAAGTCCAAGATCTTTTGAGTCAAATTCAGGACTACGGTCGGCACTGTGCCCTCTTTCTTTTCTTGGGAGATTGAACCCGTTCTTTTCTTTCTGGCAGAGAAAGAAAAGAACGGGTTCAAAAAGACGTTCCTTTGGGTGCGGAGGAACTTATGGGGATGGGTTGCTGGTTTTGTTGGATATTGACTAAATTTTTTTCAAGCTGACAAACGTTTTGTCAATATTCACCAAGTTCGATTCTTGAATTTCTTGCATAATTGCGCCCTGGTTTGCATTTACTCAGCGCGCAAAACATGGTACAATATTTGCATTATAAGGTGTTCGCAGCCTGAAAAGAAAGGATGACAGCCTTGGAAACTGTTTGCGCGATTGAACTGAAACACATCACCAAGCGCTTTGGCGCGGTCGTCGCCAACGATGGAATCGATCTGACCATCAACTACGGCGAGATTTTGTCCCTGCTCGGCGAAAACGGCAGCGGCAAGACCACGCTGATGAATATGCTGGCCGGAATTTACTTCCCGGACGGCGGTGAGATTCTCATCGGAGGCAAGCCGGTCTCGATCCGCAGTCCGAAGGACGCATTTGACAACAAAATCGGTATGATCCATCAGCACTACAAGCTGATCGACGTGTTTACGGCGGCGGAAAATATCGTGCTCGGTCTGCATGACGGGCAGAAGCTCGACATTGCCGCAACAAACAAGAAGGTCAAGGAGATCTGCGACAAGTATGGGTTTGACATCGACCCAACGCAGAAGATCTACGATATGTCGGTGTCGCAGAAGCAGACGGTGGAGATCGTAAAGGTGCTCTACCGCGGGGCAGATGTGCTGATTCTCGACGAGCCGACCGCTGTTTTGACGCCGCAGGAGACGGACAAGCTGTTCCAAGTGCTGCGCAATATGCGCGCGGACGGGAAGGCTATCATTATCATCACGCACAAGCTGCATGAGGTGATGGCGCTGTCGGACAAGGTTGCGGTACTGCGCAAGGGCAAGTACATCGGAACCGTGAACACGGCGGAGACCAATCCGCAGGCGCTCACGGATATGATGGTCGGCCATACGGTGACGCTGAACATCGACCGGCCGAAATATGAGCATCCGACACCGCGGCTTGAGGTACAGCACGTAACGTGTCTGGACGCGGAGGGCGTGAAAAAGCTCGACGACGTGACGTTCACGGCGATGGGCGGCGAAATTCTCGGCATTGCGGGCATTGCCGGCTCCGGACAGAAGGAGCTGCTGGAGGCGATTGCGGGACTGCATCCCACTGTGGCAGGCGCGTCAATCCGGTATACGCCGATGGAGGGCAAGCAGCAGGAGCTCATCGGCAAGACGCCGATGCAGATTAAAAAAGCGGGCGTGGCGATGGCATTCGTGCCGGAGGACCGGCTGGGCATGGGTCTGGTCGGCTCGATGGGCATGACAGGCAATATGATGCTGCGGTCATGGCGCAAGGGCAAGAGCGCGTTTGTCAACCGGAAGGACCCGAACGAGCTTGCAATGCAGGTTTGGAGGGAGCTGGAGGTTGTGACGCCGGGGACGGAATTCCCGGTGCGCCGGCTCTCGGGCGGCAACGTGCAGAAGGTGCTTGTGGGACGCGAGATTGCATCAAGTCCCTCGGTGCTGATGAGCGCTTACGCGGTGCGCGGACTGGATATTAACACCTCCTACACAATCTACAATCTGATGACGGAACAGAAGATGCGCGGCTCGGCGGTCATTTACGTCGGTGAAGATCTCGACGTGCTGCTGGAGCTTTGCGACCGGATTCTGGTGCTGTGCGGCGGCAAGGTGTCCGGCATTGTGGACGGACGAACGGCCACAAAGGAACAGATCGGCTTGATGATGACGCGTATCGGCGGAAAGGAGGAGCAGGCGGTATGAACCACAACGAAATGAAAACACCGCTGATCCGGCTGGCCAAGCGGGACGGCGTGGCGCCGTGGAAGGCATGGTGCATCCGGGTTGGCTCCATTCTGTTTGCGTTGATTCTGGGCGGACTGGTCATGTCGATCGCGCTGCCGGAGGGTTCCAACGCAGTTTCCGCCTACGGCACGATCGTGGAGGGCGCACTCGGCAAAAAGACCGCGATCCGCCAGACGATCAAGCTGGCCGTCCCGCTGCTGGGTACAGCGCTGGCCATTGCGCCATGCTTTAAGATGCGGTTCTGGAACATCGGCGCCGAGGGTCAGATCACGGCGGGCGCGATGGCGGCTTCGTATTTTGCGCTTTACTGGTACGACAAAATGCCCGCGCCGGTGCTGCTGATCGTCATGGGGGTGGCGGCGGCGCTGATGGGCGGCATCTGGGCGTTTATCCCCGGCTTTTTCAAGGCCAAATGGAACACGAACGAGACGCTGTTCACGCTGATGATGAACTACATCATGATCGGCATTGTGCGCTGGCTGAAGGGCGGGCCGTGGGAAGGCCGTCCGGGTTCGCAGATCATCCCGAACTTCGACTCCTCCGCCGTGCTGCCGAAGGTGTTCGGCATTCACTGCGGCTGGATTATCGTGCTGGTGCTGGTGGTGTTCATGCACATCTATATGCGCTACACGAAGCACGGCTATGAGATCGCCGTCATTGGCGACTCGATCAACACCGCGCGCTACGCGGGCATGAATGTCGGCAAGATCATGATGCGGACGATGTTCCTCTCGGGCGCAATCTGCGGTCTGGTCGGCTTCATGGTGGCGTCCGGCGCAAACATGACGCTGTCGGACACCGTCGCGGCGGGCAACGGCTTCACGGCCATCACGGTCGCGTGGCTCTCGCAGCTCAACGCATTCGCGATGATCGTCATCTCGCTGATGCTGGCGATTTTGACGAAGGGCGCGGAGACGCTTCAGACGCGGCTGATGGTGCCGACGTCGATCTCCGACATTATCACGGGCATTCTGCTGTTCTGTATGCTCGGATGCGAGTTTTTCATCAACTATCAGATTATTTTCCGCGGCAAATCGGGTGTAAAGGAGGGCGCAAAGGCATGAGTACGATCATTGCATTGATTGCGGCGGCTGTAACCTTCGGCACCGTTTTGATGTACGGCACGCTGGGAGAGGTGCTCACGGAGCGCTCCGGCAACCTGAACCTTGGCGTGGAGGGCATCATGTTCATGGGCGGCGCGTTCGGTCTGGGCGGCGTGTTCTACTATGAGCAGGCCGTCGGCGAGGCGAACTCCAGCGCGGCGGTTGCGCTGCTGATCGCCATTGGCGCGGCGTTCGCCGCAGGTGCGTTTGCATCGCTGATCTTCTCGTTTTTGACGATCACGCTGCGCGCGAACCAGAACGTGACCGGTCTGGCGCTGACAATTTTCGGCACAGGCGTCGGTCAGTTTACAGGCGAATATATGCGCGTTCGGCAGGGCGGCTATGTGGCGCTGAGCAACCATCTGAAGGAATTTTTCTCGAAGTCCATCTTTCCGCAGGCCATGCAGGATATTCCGGTGGCGGGCAAGCTGCTGTTCAGCCACAGCCTGTTCTTCTATCTGGCGCTGGTGCTGGCCGTCGTGATGTGGTGGTTCCTGTATAAGACCCGTACCGGCCTGCATCTCCGCTCCGTCGGCGAAAATCCCGCCACGGCGGACGCCGCGGGCATCAACGTCACGAAGTTCAAATACCTCTCCACGATCATCGGCGGCGGTATCTCCGCCATCGGCGGCATGGTCTACATCGTGACGACGGCGGGCTGTGTGTGGAACCACGAGGGTCTTTCCGGTGTCGGCTGGCTGGCCGTGGCGCTGGTGATCTTCTGTATGTGGCATCCGCTGTCGGCGATCTGGGGTTCGATTTTCTTCGGCGCGCTGATGATTCTGTATCTGCGGCTCATTATTCCGTTCATCCCGACGCAGCTCTATAAAATTCTGCCGTATGTGGTGACGGTGATTGTGCTGGTGATCTCCAGTATGCGCAACAACAAGGAAAAGCAGCCGCCGGCTTCGCTGGGTCTGCCGTATTTCCGTGAGGATCGATAAAAAACAAGCTGTCCCCCGCC
>CAKUJA010000143.1 GCA_934661135.1 uncultured Oscillospiraceae bacterium | reverse complement strand
GACCGCATCTTCCGTAAGTTCGGTCTGTCCGGTAAGTCCTTCATCCCGATGCTCGTCGGCGTCGGCTGCGGCGTTCCGGGTATCATGGCCTCCCGTACCATTGAAAACGAGCGTGACCGCCGTATGACGATCATGACCACCACGTTCATCCCCTGCGGCGCAAAGGTTCCCTTCATCGCCATGATCGCCGGCGCTTTGTTCGGCGGCAGCGCGTGGGTTTCCACCTCCGCGTACTTCATCGGCATGGCAGCCATCATCATCTCCGGTATCATCCTGAAAAAGACCAAGATGTTCTCCGGTGATCCGGCTCCGTTCGTCATGGAGCTTCCGGCCTACCACTGGCCGACCCTCGGCAACGTTCTCCGCTCTATGTGGGAGCGCGGCTGGTCGTTCATCAAGAAGGCAGGCACGATCATCCTGCTCTCCACGATCTTCGTCTGGTTCACCACCTACTTCGGCTGGGCCGAGGACGGCTTCCGGATGCTCGATGAGAGCGAGATCGACTACTCCATCCTCGCCAAGATCGGCGGCGTGATCGCCTGGATCTTCCGGCCGCTCGGCTGGGGCAACTGGCAGGCGGCTGTCGCCTCCATCACCGGCCTTGTCGCCAAGGAGAACATCGTCGGTACGCTCGGCATCCTCTATGGCGGCGGCGAGCTGACTGTTTACCAGGCTCTCGGTCAGGCGTTCAACGGCATCAGCGGCTATTCCTTCCTGGTGTTCAACCTGCTGTGCGCTCCGTGCTTCGCGGCCATCGGCGCCATCAAGCGCGAGATGAACAACGCCAAGTGGACGTGGTTCGCCATCGGCTATCAGTGCGGCTTCGCGTATGTCATTGCCCTGATGATCAACCAGTTCGGCGGTGCCTTCACCGGCAGCCTGAACGTCCTTGGCCTCATCGTGGCCATCGCCCTGCTTGCCGGCATCGTCTATATGCTCTTCAAGCCGTACAAGGAAGCCACGACGCTCAAGACCAGATAATCTTCCTCCATCTTTCTTGAAAGGAGCGATTTTCATGCTGAATTGGTTCGCAGCGAATCTCGGAACCATACTGATCTCTCTCATATTAGCTGTCATTGTGACCCTCATTGTCGTGTATCTGCTGCGACAGAAGAAGGCCGGGAAATCCTCCTGCGGCGCGAACTGCGCGCACTGCGCCATGCACGGCCAGTGCCATGAACACCAGAAGTGACCGCAAAAAGCAAGGCGCGGAGCATCTGCTCCGCGCCTCGTTTTTTGCCTTTTGCCAAAGGATGCGCTTTTTAAACCAATTCGTTCCTTTCTCAAAAAGAGACGAAAAGAACGGTGACGCAAATCTTTTTTGAACCCCAAAAAGAAAGCGCCGCCCGCGTCCCTTTCCCCGAAAGAGAAAAAGACCGCAGTCGTTCTTTTTCAAAGCAGCGTCTTACCCACCAGCGCGATTGCCAAATTCATCGCTCCGGCGAGAACCATCACCGCAATCGGATTCCATTTTGTCCTGCGCAGCAGCACAAAGCTCAGCACAAACAGCGCCGCAAGCGGCCAGTTCGTGCCGCCCGGCGTGACCGCGCCGTTCCACAGCGAACCTTTCAAAATCAACACGCCCGCTGACGCAATCATTGCCACCACCGCCGGCCGCAGCGTCCCCAGTACGCTCTGAAGCGTCTGCATTTGCCGGTATTTCAAATACAGCTTCGCAATCAGCGTCACCAGTACGCACGACGGCAGGATGCACCCCGCTGTCGCGGCCAGTGCGCCGGGCAGTCCTGCAATCTTCGTCCCGACAAACGTTGCCGCATTGACCGCAATCGGCCCCGGCGTCAGCTGCGAGAGCGTGATGAGATCGGAAAATTCCCGCACCGTCAGCCATCCGTGCCCCGCCACAATCTGTGACTGGATCAGCGGCATCGCCGCATACCCGCCGCCAAAGCTGAACACTCCGACCTGCAAAAAGCTCAAAAAGAGCTGCCAGTAGATCATCTCCGCACCCTCCGCTTTGCCGCCAGCACCCGCACCACGCCGAGCGCAATGCACGCCAGAATGATGACCACAACATTTATGTCCAATACGCACGCCGCGCAAAACGCTGCCGCCAGAATCACAATTGACGGAATCTCCCGCTTTTTCACAATTTCCGATCCCATATCCCAGACCACGCTTGCAATTACCGCCGCAACGCCGGCCTGCATTCCCTCCAACACCTTTGCCACATAAAAATTTGCCGCGAATGCCTGATAAAAATGCGAAATGACGGAAATGATAACAACCGGCGGCAGAATCGTCGCCACAATGGCCACCGCCGCGCCTAACATCCCCATCAGCTTATACCCGACGACGATTGCACCGTTCACCGCAATTGCGCCCGGCGCGCTCTGCGCAATGGCAATCAGGTCGAGCATCTCCGGCTCGTCAATCCAGTGGTAGTCGTCGACAAACTTCCGCTTCATCAGCGTTACAATCACATATCCGCCGCCGAATGTAAACGCGCTCAAATAGAGCGTCGACCAGAAAAGCTGCCAGAGTTTTCTGCGTGTTTCTTTCATACCTTCGCCTCCATATCTGCCCACAGGATACTCCATTTTTCCCAATTCGTAAAACAGCTTTTTTACACCACGGACGGCGCTGATTTTTTGCTGGAATCTGCGAAAAAATGCTTGCTTTTTTTGCTGTATATGGTATACTCTTTGTAAGACGTTAGAGTTCTCTAACCAATAGTTAAGGAACTCTAACAATCAGAAAGGAGCGATCTATGAGTATTGTGATTCTCGGCGGCAACGAGTGCATGGAGCGCCGCTATAAAGACCTCTGTCAGAGCTACCGGTGTCAGTCAAAAGTTTTTACAAAGCCGTCCGGCGGCCTTCGCAACAAACTTGGCAGCCCGGATTTGATGATTTTCTTCACCAATACCATGTCCCATAAAATGGTGCAGGGCGCGCTCAGTGAGATGCGGGGGAGCAGCACAATCATCGAGCGCTGCCACACAAGCTCGCTCTCCGCGCTGCGCGGGATTTTGGATAAATATACGGAAGCGGTGAATGCCTGATGCCGGAAGAACGCCTTGTCCGCCTGTGCGCGCCGACGCTTGCCGGCATCAAAACCGGCAGTCTGTTTCCGTGCCCCTACGACTCGCGTGAGGAGCTGATGGCCGACGTGCGCGCCTTCAACCGCCGCTTTGCTTCGCGCGGACTCTGCCTGCTGCCACTGCGGATGTCGGATGGCCGCGCGCTGCTCTATCTCTATCGTCCCGCCGAGCTACGGCGTGATCTGCAATGCGGCGACGCGCGCGAAATTCTCTCCGGCGCGGGGTACCGCTGCGGCACCTGTGAGCGCTGCATCACAGATCTCATCCGCCGCCTGCGCGAGAGCAGCCGGTTCCCGCATGAAATCGGCCTGTTCCTCAGCTATCCGCCTGAGGATGTCCGCGGCTTTATCGAAAACAAGGCGCAGAACTTTAAATGCGCCGGCCTTTGGAAGGTCTATGGCGACCCGCAGAAGGCCAAAGCGCTCTTTGCCAAATATAAAAAATGTACGAAGATCTATTGCAAGCTCTGGCAAGCCGGATCTGGTATGGATCAGCTTGCAATTGCAATTTGACCGAATATCGAACCAGAAAGGAAGTTTTTAATATGAAAAAAACAGCGGTTATCTATTGGAGCGGCACCGGTAATACCAAAGCCATGGCCAACGCAGTCCTCGACGGCATGAAGGCCGCCGGTGCGGACGCCGTGCTCTGGAGCGTCGACGATGTAAAGGCCGACGAGGTCGCTGCGTTCGACGCCGTCGCGATGGGTTGCCCGGCCATGGGCGCGGAGGTTCTCGAGGAGACCGAGTTCGAGCCAATGTACCAGTCCATCAAGACCAGCCTGTCCGGCAAGCCGGTAGCGCTGTTCGGTTCCTACGGCTGGGGTGACGGCGAGTGGATGCGCGATTGGGAAGCGGACGTCAAGGGCGCCGGTGCGGAGCTTGCCGCCGAGAGCGTCATCTGCTGCGAAGCACCCGACGACGAAGCCACCGAAGCCTGCAAAAACCTCGGCAAGGTTCTCGCCGAGTAATTTCATAGCAATGCACCACCGGGCGGAGCCACCTCCGCCCGGTTATTTTACCGCCCGCATCTCCGATTTTCCGCCGCACCCGTAGGGGCGGACGCCCCTGTCCGCCCGTCCCCGCCGCAGCGGATTGCCTTCCCCTCCGGGGAAGGTGTCTGCGAAGCAGACGGATGAGGGGCAGGGAGCAGTTGCAATGTATCGTTACAACCTCCGATCTTCCCCCGCACTCGTAGGGGCGGACGACCCTGTCCGCCCATCTCCGCCGCAGCGGATTGCCTTCCCCTCCGGGGAAGGTGTCTGCGAAGCAGACGGATGAGGG
>CAKUJA010000142.1 GCA_934661135.1 uncultured Oscillospiraceae bacterium | reverse complement strand
TGAAATACGTCAGTATTCCTGCGAAAAAACGTCTCGCTCAGCGCAAAAATTCCTCGCTGCCGGTCACATTGAGAGTTTTCAGATACACCCTAGCTTTTGACATGGAAATACCGTACCATCTAATTCAATCTGCGCGTTTTGCGCGGTATAGATCTTTGCGTCATCCTTATAAACTGTGCTCAGCTTGAACGCCGCAATCTTCCGCCCAGGAATAAAAATGGGTCGAGCGCGTATCCGATGCCAGCGGCGCAGGGTCGAGCCGGAAACCGGAGATTCCAAGTGCTTCTTCCGGGCGCACCCAGGGTTTTCCCTGTACGGCACTCGTTTCCTCATGCGTCAGAAGTCCCCGGTAGATCGTCAGCGCCCGCCGGTAATAGCCGTCGCGGATGCAGGTCTCCTCCTCGCCGTCATTCAGCAGGCGCAGGATCAGCGGTAACATCTGCGCTGCGTAGGCGACAGACGCAGAGTGTGCGACCGCACCCGGAATATTCGCAACACAGTAATGCACAATGCCGTCTACAATGTACCGCGGATCTTCATGCGTGGTCGCGCGGCTGGTCTCGATTGCTCCCGGCTCGTCGTTGGAAATATCCACGATGACCGAGCCTTTTTCCATGAGGGAAAGCATATTCCGGGTGATGAGGAAGTCTTTGTTCTCCTTCTGCCATTTGACACAGTTGAGAACAATATCTGTTTTCGGCAATTCCTCCGCAATGTGCGCCCGTGAGCAGCGCCTAACGCGGACGCGACCATTATACTGCGCCGAGAGTGCGCGGAGCCTGTGCATATTTCTGGCCAGAACCGTACAGTTGGCGCCGAGCGCCTGTAAGACCTGCAGAGCGCCTCTCCCGACTTTTCCGCTTCCGAGAATCAGCGCATGGATGCCTGGCTCTCCCGCAAAGCCGCCGACATATTTTCCCTTTCCACCGTGGATGGTCAGCAGCGATTCCAGTCCGAACAGCGCCCCCTGCTTCCCCGCGGCCTCACAGTTCGGGGAGCCATATCGATGGGAATCCTCCGCTGTAAATGCAATGCAGCCGCTTTTCATCAGCGCGTCGACCTCCTCCGGATTTGCCGCCGGATGCAGGCAGCCGAGAAGTAGCTGACCTGTCCGGATCAGCGGCCATTCCTCCGGCGTAAACTCCTTGACTTTGGCGACCATATCGCAGACTTTGAACAACTCCTGCACGGAGTTTGTCAGAAGCGCCCCTGCGACGTCATACGCCTCATCCGAAAAACCGGCCCGCTCTCCGCAGCCGCGCTGTACGTAAACGGTGTGTCCTGCGGCTGTGATGGCCTCCACCTCTTTTGGCGTACAGATCACGCGGTTTTCGCCGCTTTTTGTCTCACGCAAAATCCCCAGAATCATACGCTGCGCCTCCTTTCAACAAATTTGTTTCCTGTCGTGCTGTGTTTTTCTATTTTTATCATACAGGAAAAGCGTCAGATCCGCAATACTAATAATACAAAGTCTTATTTTAATTTATGTATCAAGCAGTCGCTCGCGTATCCCAATAAAAAACGCAGGATTCGGGCGATTCTCCGCTCAAATCCTGCACTTTTCGGGTTTCTGTTCTGTGCTTACTTTTCACGCCCGGCCTTCTGGCACGCCGGGCAGATGCCTTCAAAGATCATTCTGTGCCGCGTGATCCGATACCCGGATTCCGCTGCGATCGTTTTGTCCGGCGTTGGGTCGTATGAAAACGGGGCATCGCAGACTGCACCGCAGTCCGTGCAGATCAGATGATAATGAAACTCTATCCTGCAATCATACCGATCCGCTCCCGGAACCTTTACATGTGTGATCTGACCCTCCGCAGAAAGGATATTCAGATTCCGATAAACTGTTCCGCGGCTGATTCTTGGGTCTTTTGCCCGGATCTCCAGATAGATCTGATCCGCGCTCGGATGGTCATGGTGTTCCTGTACCGCTTCCAGAACAATTTTACGCTGCCGTGTGTTTCGGTACTGCATCTTGCTTCCGCCTGCCCTCATATCATTCAATTTCATCGTCTGCCATGAAAAATCCGGCCTTTCCGCCATTATCCATGAACAGATACGTGAATTGTACCGCAAAACATATCGGCTGTCAACATTCCGGTAATTGCGGTTTTTAGCAGTAGATTTCCTGCCTTTTCTTTTCGTCCCTTGTCAAACGAAACTGAATCAGATATACTCAAAAAAGAGGAGGGAAGCCGAAGTTTCGGAACAAATCCTGCAACGAAGCCGCTGTTTTTCCGTCTATATGAACAGAGCGACAAACGAAAGGAGATTACACACCATGAAAAAGAATCGCCAACTTGTAATTCTGCTTGCCGCCCTGCTGGTTCTGATTTTTTTATCCAGTTGTGCTGCGGGCAAAAACGCATCCATGACCCCCGCATCCACTGATTTTGCCTACGACGAGGACGATTCCTACACGCGTGATGCCCCTACCGAGGAGCCGCAGGCGGAATCGCCAATGGCAAACGAATACAAAGCAGAGATCGGCGGCGCAATGGGGGAAATGAGCTTTGACGACACCGCAGAAGCAGAAGAAGCGTCGGCCGGAGATCCTGAATCGGAAGGGAGTGCTGCGGACTTCACGGAAAAAATCATTTACTCTGCGAACATTTCCATCGAGACAACCGACTTTGACGCATCTGTTTCCGGACTTGAGCAGAAGACCCGCTCGCTCGGAGGTTTCGTGGAAAACTCCAACGTTTCCGGCGATACGCGCTGGAACAAGGATGGAACGACCTCCGTTGTCAACCGCTGGGCCTATTACACGATCCGAATCCCCGCAGAAAAATTTGAGTATTTTCTCCAGCTGACGCACACGTACGGAAACGTCTTGTCGACCAGCCGCAGCGCCCAGAACGTCACCTCCTCCTATACGGATTTTGAGGCACGGCTGGCTTCTCTCAATATGCAGGAGGAGCGGCTGCTTGATATGCTCGCTAAAAGCACGGATGTTGAAACGCTTATCGCGCTGGAGCAGCGTCTATCGGATGTGCGCTATGAAATTGAAGCCATCGAGAGAAATCTTCGCAATTATGACGCACAGATCCGGTATTCCACCATCGATCTGGCCATCCAGGAAGTGGAGCTTTATACGCCGACGATCCCCATCCGGCGCAGCTTTGGAGAAAAGCTTGGAATTGCCCTTTCAGATGGGTGGACGCAGTTCGTGCGCGGCACGCAGAACCTAATCCTCGGTCTAGCTGCTTGTCTGCCTGTGCTGGTGCTGTTGATCATTCTCGCGGCAGCCGCCATCATCTGCATTCGGACTCGGGTAAAAAAGCGCAAAGTGAAAAAGGCCGCCGCCGAGACTGCTAAAAAGGAACAGAATCCGTGATTGGACAGACCAGGACTCCATTTTTGAAAATGCCTTGTTATCAGGACGCAGTATCTATTATAATATAATTATCACAGAGACCGCATCCGCAGATCATCGCCGTCCCGCCTGCACCCGCCGCTCTGACGTGAATATGCAAGGAGGTATTGTCTATGAGTACACAAGCCATCCGCTCCAGAGAGAATCCGAATCTCGAACTCATTGCATTCCATGGTCATTTTGCAACCCGGCATTCCCATAACAGTCATTACCTTGACATCACACGACTGAAGCACGAATACAGTCTGGCGCACGACACTGCGTGCGCTCTTGCAAACCACTATATCTATGAAAAGTCGATCGACACCATCATCTGCATGGACGGCAGCGAGGTTATCGGTGCGTTTCTGGCCCGGCAACTTGCGCAGAAGATTCTGCTCTCTGTCAACAACAATAGGAGCATTTGCGTTGTCACGCCGGAGTACGACTCCAACGGCCAACTGCTTTTCCGCGAAAATCTGATCCCCATGATCCATGACAAAAATGCGCTTCTGCTGATCTCCACAGTCAATTCCGGAAAAACTGCGCGTCGCGCGCTTGATTGCATCCAATATTATGGCGGAAAAACGCAAGGCATTGCGGCGGTTTTCAGCGCAATCCCGGAGCTGGACGGCATCCCGGTATTAAGCCTGTTCACGCCTGCCGATATTCGGGGCTATGAGACCTATCCGACCGGCAAATGCCGGATGTGCAAAGCCGGGCAGCGAATTGACGCGTTGGCGAACAGCCATGGCCTTTCCACCTTCCGATGACCCTTCCAACAGGCAGTGCACCCGGCTTTCGTGGCCGGGTGCACTGTTTTTATGTTTAAACAAAAAACATTTGAGCAGATCAATCCGTTTGTCAGCCCTTGTCATTGGCAATTGCCTGGTCAATCTGCTTCTGCAGCGTCTCCGCCTGCTTCTCTTCCGTAATGGCGCCTACGATGGGGTCGCCGACGATATTGCCGCTGCGGTCGACCACATAGGTGG
>CAKUJA010000141.1 GCA_934661135.1 uncultured Oscillospiraceae bacterium | reverse complement strand
ACAGCGTATTCATCAGCGTCGTCTATACGGCGCTGACCCTTCTGCTGTCCTGCCTGGCAGCGTTTGCTTTTGCCAAGTACCGTTTCCGGGGTCGAAACGCAATTTTTATGATTCTGGTCGCTACGATGATGGTGCCCGGCGAACTGACCATGCCGGCGATTTTTCTGATGTTTTCCAAGGCAAAAATGCTGAATACCTATGCTATTCAGATTTTTCCCGGCATCGCCAACTCCTTTTGCCTGTTTATGCTCAAACAGTATATCGAATCGCTCCCGGACTCGCTTCTGGAAGCGGCGCGGATCGACGGGGCCGGGCATCTGTATGTATTCCGCAAAATCGTACTTCCACTGGCAAAACCTGCTATCGGCGCATTGACCGTGCTGACATTTCTGGGCAAATGGAACGATTACCTCTGGCCTCATACCCTTCTGACCAAGGTGGAAGTGATGCCCATTATGGTGGTGCTGCCTACGTTGAACACTTCTACCAGCACCTACTCCATTCCTTGGGAACTGGTACTTTCCGGCTGTACGGTGATTACTTTGCCGTTGATCATCGTATTCCTGATTTTTCAGGATCAGTTCATGTCCAGTGTTACCATCGGCGCAGTAAAGGAATGAGTTTTCCTATCAGTCTATTTTCCGATACGAAGAAAGGAAGAACAAACCTATGGAACATTTTTGCCACGGCACAAACGGCGGCTGGAAGAAACTGCCGGAAAATCCACTGCTGGGCGGTGAACTGGGAACCTGCTTTGATATTGCCATGCTTCGGGAAAACGATGAGATCCTCTTGTATTTTTCCTGGCGGGATAAGGCCAGCATCGCCCTGTGTAAGAGCCGGGACGGCATTCATTGGGATGAACCAAGGTTCTGCATTCGTCCCCGGAAGGCCAAAGAGGGACGGGAGGACGATTTGAATCGTCCCTCGGTGGTAAAAGTCGGTTCGATCTATCATATGTGGTACACCGGTCAGTTCAAGCCTGGTCAAGCGGATGGCACCTCCGATATTTTCCATGCTGTCAGCGAGGATGGAATCCATTTTGTCCGCACAGGCGACGAACCGGTACTGCGGGCGGAGCTTCCATGGGAAAAGCAGGCGGTGATGTGCCCCAGCGTGATTTGGGACGAAGGAACAAAGCTGTTCCGAATGTGGTATTCCGGCGGTGAGCAATACGAGCCTACGGCCATCGGCTATGCGGAAAGCGAGGATGGCCGGGTCTGGCGCAAGAGCCCGTTGAATCCCATTTTTCAGGCAGACCCCGCCAGCGAATGGGAACAGCATAAGGCGGCGGGCTGTCAGGTGTTGTTTCATGATGGATGGTATTGGATGTTCTATATCGGCTACCATAACGAGGATTACGCTCAGGTAGGCGTGGCGCGTTCACGGGATGGAGTCACCGGCTGGGAGCGTTCCAAGCTGAATCCCATTCTGGCTCCGGACGAAAACGCATGGGACGGAGAGGCCTGCTACAAGCCCTTTGTGCTGAATATGGGCGATCGCTGGATGCTTTGGTATAACGGTCGTCGGGGCCATAAGGAGCAGATCGGCGGCGCGGTGCTGGATGCCTCAGAACTGGCCTTCTAATTTTTTCGAAGTAATAAGGAGCAGAGCGGCCATGATGGATTTACAGCGAAAGCTGAAGGAATATGTGGAACGATTCAATACGCTGGACGAGGAATGCTACCTTCAGGCTGTGCCAAATGCCCAGGCCTACGAGTGGCTGAAGGAACAGATCCCGCTGTTGGAATGCCCGGATGCGGCGTTGGAAGAAACATATTATTTTCGATGGTGGACATTCCGAAAGCATTGGAAGGAGACCCCGGAGGGGCATATCGTAACGGAATTTCTGCCAGAAGTGTATTGGGCCGGGCCCTATAATTCCATTAACTGCGCTTGCTGCCATCATGTACGGGAGGGGCGCTGGCTGGCAGACCCCTCCGGGTGGATGAAGGAGTATATCCGCTTCTGGCTGAATCGGAAGGGTGATGCGCTTTCTTATAGTATCTGGCTGGCTTCCGTAGTGGAGGACTACTGCCGTCTGCGGGACGATGACGCTTTCGCAGCCGAGTGTCTGGATGGCCTCGTTTCCCTGTATCACAGCTGGGAAGAAAAGGCGCTTCAGCCCTGCGGATTGTTCTGGTCAGATGATGACCGGGATGGAATGGAGTTTTCGATCAGCGGGCCCGGACTGCGCCCCACGCTGAACGCCTACTTGTATGGCGACGCCATGGCCATTTCCCGTATGGCGGAACGGTTAGGAAAGACGGATTTGAGCGTATCTTTCCATCAGAAGGCAGAAACACTTCGGGATGCCATGGATCGTCTTTTGTGGGATGGCGATTTTTACCGAACGCTTCCCTGCGCGAAGGGAGCGCTTGTCGATGATTTCGCACGACCTGCCGTGGAAGAAAGACGCAGGGTACGGGAACTGGTTGGGTACCTGCCGTGGTATTTTGCAATGCCGGAGCAAGGTAAGGAAGCGACCTTCCGGCAGCTTCTGGATCCGAAAGGCTTTTTTGCTCCCTGGGGGCTGACCACTGCCGAGCAGCGGCATCCCCGGTTCGGCTTTTTTCATGAGCATGAATGTCTGTGGAACGGCCCGGTTTGGCCCTTTGCCACCGCTCAGACCCTGACCGCTGCCGCACGGCTTTTACGGGAATATCCTCCGACAGACGCTTTTACGCAGGAAGATTACTGGACGCTTTTGCGGCAGTATGCGCTTTCTCACAGGCAACGGGGAGCAGATGGGCGGTTCCGCCCCTGGATCGATGAAGATATGGATCCTTATACCGGCGATTGGACGGCACGCAGTCAGTTAAAGGCCGATCATTGGAATCCTCAGCGAGGCGGATATGAACGGGGGAAGGACTATAATCATTCTACTTTCTGTGATCTGGTGCTGGACGGTCTGTTTGGCATCGGCGCGGATTGCGAGGGAAACTTGACAGCACGCCCCATGGTGCCGAAAAACTGGCCCTATTTCCGTGTGGAGGGCGTGCCCCATGCTGGAAAACGCTGGACGGTTCTGTATGACCGGGACGGCAGTTATTATGGGCGCGGCGCTGGTATACAGATTTTTGAAAAGGAGATAGAATGAAAAAACTGCTTTCTCAGGAAAAATTTTATTTGTTCGGCATGGGAAAACGCCCCAAAATGATTTGGAAAAATCATTGCCTGTTTGAATTGAAAAACGGGCGTGTAATGGCCTGCTTTGACGAAAATCTGCCGGTGGAACTTCAGCCGGACCGCTACCGGGTACAGATGGGGGAAGATGCGGTCTGGGAGGATGAAAGCGGCTTATATTTGCGGCAGAATGGCCGAATGCAGGTGCTGAGCCGGGAACCTGTTTCTCTGCCGGATTTCGAGCCAGCCCCGTATGCGCCGCTGATGCGGACGCTGCATCATGACCTGCTGGTATCTGTGGTGGACGGAAAACCGCTGCCTAATCCGCTGGTATATCGGAAGCCGTGGTACCGGGACTCGGCTATGATGGCCATGGCTTTTCAGCAAACCGGCAACCTGGAACAGATTCGTCAGTGGATCTTATCTCTGGACGACCCCTACGACCGCAATAATCATGGGGTAGAGGAAACGGACAATCTGGGACAGGCACTGTATCTGATCTCGTTAGTGAGCGGCCGGGAGCATCCTCTGGTGGGAAAAATCCTCCAGGAAGCAGAACGCCGCACGGAAAACGGTTCCTTGACCGGGCTTTCTGACTATGCGCCCCATCCCGTCTATCAGACGAAGTGGCTGAAGATGGGACTCTCCCGCCTTGGAATCGATCATAGCCGCTGGACGGTGCCGGAAGCGGAGGACGATTATGCCGAGCTTTTCTGGATGGACGGCGGAGAGCCGTCCACGCAGGCGAAGCCTGTTGATTACAGGGGAGAATTATATCCTTATTTGAACGTGGCCAGAGCGCATTTTCGGCGCGCGCCGCTGGAAGGATTGCCGGATGGAAAGACCTATCCTGTTTCCTGGGAGAAGGAAGCGTCTGAAGCGGAATATGAGCGCAATTTGCCCTTTTTGCCGTTGTATGCCGCAGAACGGATGGGCGCTCCCCATACATGGCATTCTGCAGAACTGCTGCTTTATCTGATGGATGGAATGAACGAAAAGTGAGGAACAAACAATGCCCGGATACGCCGGCTGGAAACAGCTGTATCAGGAAGAATATTTTCAGATGCGGGAGGAGGGCTTCGACCTGACGGGTGTTCCCGCGCCGGAGGAAATGCTGTTTCAACTTCCGCTGCCCGTAAAGCCCGGAGAACAGGCTGCCGCACCGGAAAATGAACCCGTATGGGAGCAGGCTTACCGAACGCTCTGGAAACGTTACGCGGTGGGAGTTTTGCCGGAATATCCTTATGTAGAGCCGAATCGGCTGGAGGATATTTTTTCGGAAGCGGCTTCGGTTCCCGCGTTGGAAGCGCCGGTGCGCGGCGAAATTTACCGC
>CAKUJA010000140.1 GCA_934661135.1 uncultured Oscillospiraceae bacterium | reverse complement strand
CCCGTCCAGTTTTTCAAGCTTATCAAGCTTGAAAAACTGCTTGATTGAACGCGAAGGGGGCGCTTTGCCCCCTTCACACTTCTCCTGCGGCTCTGTCGTAAAACCGCATTCCAGCGTTTTTTTAACAGTCTCGCCTTTTCAAATAGCTTACCCGGTTCTACCGTATTTATTTCTTTTCGTATCCCGGCTTGCCGAGCATTTCAAACATATTGGTTTTATAGGCCTCGACGCCCGGCTGGTTGAACGGGTTCACGCCGCTCATATAACCGGATACGCCGCAAGCAAACTCGAAGAAGTAAATCAGCGCCCCCGCCGTCTCCTCGCAAATCCGTTCCACACGAATCTCCGAAACCGGCACACCGCCGTCGATATGCGCCTTCTTGGCTGCGCGCATCGCAGTCTCGTTCACATAGGACATCGTCTTTCCTGCCAGATAGTTCAGTCCGTCCAGATTCTCCGCATCGCTCGGGATCACAACCTCAGCGCGCGGCTGATCGAAGAACACCACCGTCTCCTGCAGCATCCGAAGGCCCTGCTGCATATACTGCCCCATCGAGTGCAGATCCGGCGTCAGATCGACGGAAGCCGGGAAAATGCCCTTGCCTTCCTTGCCCTCCGACTCACCGTAGAGCTGCTTCCACCACTCGGCAAAGAACCGGAACGACGGCTCATAGGCCGCAAGGATCTCGATGCTCTTGCCCGTGCCGAACAGCCCCTGCCGGCTCATCGCATACTGCACTGCCGCGCTCTGCACGCCCTCTCGCAGAATCGTCTCGCGCTCGGCTGCCGCGCCCTGCATCAGCTTCTCCAGATCGACGCCAACCGCAGCAATCGGCAGCAAACCGACCGCCGTCAGCACCGAGTAGCGTCCGCCGATGTTGTCCGGCACTACAAATGTCTCATAGCCTTCCTGCGTGGCGAGCGTTTTCAGTGCGCCGCGCGCCTTGTCCGTCGTGGCATAAATGCGCTCGCGCGCCCCCTCCTTGCCGTACTTCTGCTCCAGCAGCTCCTTGAAAATACGGAACGCAATGGCCGGCTCCGTCGTCGTGCCGGACTTGGAAATCACGTTCACCGAGAAATCCCGGTCGCCAACCATCTCAATCACTTCGCGCAGCGCATCGCCTGAAATGCCGTTGCCCGCAAAATAGATGTCCGGCGTGTTCTTTTTCAGGTTGTTGTAGTTCGGGCTCTTGAGCAGCTCAACCACCGCGCGCGCACCAAGGTAGGAGCCGCCGATGCCGATCACAACCAGCGCTTCCGAATCGCTCTGAATCTTCTTCGCCGCTTTCTGAATCCGTGCAAACTCCTCTTTGTCGTAGTTCACCGGCAGATCTACCCAGCCGAGAAAATCATTTCCCGCGCCCGTGCCGTGCAGCAGCATCTCTACCGCCGCCTGCGCTTTCTCCACCTCTGCTGCCGGGGCAAAGCCCTTTGTTCCGTTCAAATCAATTCTGACCATAGTTAAACCCCTCGATTTTCAATCAGTTTTGTTTCATTTCCATGTCGCGCCGCAGCATCGCCGCGCCGATCACGCCGGCGTCGTTGCCCATCACCGCAGGCACGACCGCGCCGCGCTCCGAGTAGAAGCACTTCTCCGAGACCTTGTCCTGCAACGGCTCAAACAGGAAGTCGCCCGCACCGCAAAGGCCTCCGCCGATGGCGATGACCTCCGGGTCCAGAATGTTGACAATCGACGCGCAGGCCGCGCTCAAATGCTCGAGATACGTCTCAAATACCGCATTTGCGGTCGGATCACCGGCCTTCGCGCAGTCGGTCACCAGTCTTGCGTCCACCTGCTCCGCATCGCCGCCGGAGCGCTGCGCAAGCAGACTCTCCGGATGTGCCTGCATTGCGCGGCGGCCGTCGCGCGCCAGCGCGCTGGCTGCACAGTATGCCTCGATGCAGCCGTCGTTGCCGCAGGTGCAGTGCTCGCCGTCCTGTACCAGATAGGCGTGTCCCAGCTCGACGCCGTGGTTCATGCCGCCGTTGAACATCTTTCCGTCCAGAATGATACCGCCGCCAACCCCGGTGCCCAGCGTAAAGAGCACCGCCGTCTTGCAGCCGACGAATGCGCCCTTGTAGAGCTCCGCCAGCGCCGCGCCGTTGGCGTCGTTGGCCAGATAGACCGGCACGCCGGGCATCTTCTCCTGCATCAGTGCGCGCAGCGGCACATCGTAGAAGTCCAGATTGTGCGCCGCAATCACCCGCTCGCCCGCGCGGTCAATGCTGCCGGGCACCAGGATGCCAACCGAGCCGATGTCGTCCTGCGCCGCGCCCTTGGCTGCCATCATCCGGCGGATTGCCGCAGCAATCTGCTCCGCCGCATCCTCCGCCGTTGTTTTCGGAAAGGGAATGCTGTCGCGCGCCACAATCTCCAGCGCCTCATCTACAAGGCCGATTTTGATATTTGTACCGCCAATGTCCACTCCGATTTCAAACATCTTACCGTTCCTCCTCATCGCCGTTCTGCGCATCCGTCAAGCCGAACAGCTTCATAAAATTTCCGTATAAAATCTGCTCACGCAGACTGTCTCCAAGGTCATACTGCATAAACTGCCGCACCATCTCCGACGGCGACCACATCGGGAAATCCGTCCCGAACAAAAACCGTTCCGGCCCGAGCGTCTCAAACAGCCGCATCACCATATCATAGGGAATCATCGGTGTCGTCGACGACGTATCGTAAAACACCGTCTCCGGCTGCGGGTGCGCAAGTGACTGATCCCATGCGTTCCATCCGCCGAAGTGCGCCGCAATCACAACCAGATCCGGTACGCGGCGAATCAGGTTCGTCAGCCGCTCCGGACTGGAAAAATCATAGCGGTTGTCGCCCATGTGCATCAGCACCGGCAGTCCGCGCCGCGCAATGGCGCGGTAGGTCTCAATGCCGCTCTCGTCGTCAATCGGCAGCTTTTGAAAATCCGGATGGATTTTAATTCCGCGCAGGCCGAGCGCAAGCATCTCGTCAAGCACTTCCTCAAATCCGTCCATGCCGGGATAGATCGAGCCGAACGCGATACAGTTATCATGCCCCTTTCGCGCCGCCGATAAAAACTCCAGAATCGGCTGTACCTGCTTCGGTACCACCGCAGAGCTGCTGATAACATACCGGCTGACGCCGGCCTTCTGCTCCTCCTCGACGAGCTTTTCCATGCTCGCCTCGCAATACATATCCGTTCCGTAAAACGCGCCGATCGACCCGGCGGCCTTCACCGCCAGCTTCTCCGGAAACACGTGTGCGTGAATATCCGCAATCTTCATCGTTTGTATCGTCCCAAACCTTGTAAGAATTCCGCTTTCTGCCCTGTATTCTATCAGTTTATAAGCAGAATAAGTTTAACACACAAGCTTCTCCGATACAAGCGTCCAAATGGCAAAAGAGACGGCATTTCTGCCGTCTCCAACTGTTCATTTTGCCCTTATTCATAGGGCAGTCCCATGCGGTAACGCTCCATCGTGCGCTTAAACAGCTCCGCAGTCGACGGCGGCGTATACGTAATGGCGTTCGCCCCGGCTTCAATCGTCCGCAGAATGCTCTCGTCCGTCGGGCCGCCGGTTGCCATGATCGGCATATCAGGGAAGTCCTTTCGAATATCCGCAACGATCTCCGCCGTCTCGCTTCCGGCGGCAACGTTGAAAATTGCCGCGCCGTCCTCGATCCGCCGCCGGTAGTCCGTGCCCTTGTTCGCCACCGTCACAACGATCGGAATATCGATCGTCCGCTTGATGCGCGAAATGACCAGTCCGGACGTTGGCACATTGACCACCACGCCCATCGCGCCCTGCATCTCGGCATACATGGCGAGGTTCACCACGCGGTGTCCCTTTGTCAGTCCTCCGCCCACGCCGGTAAACACCGGAATGTCCGACGCCATCAGCAGCGCTTCATTGATGATCGGCTGCGGCGTGAACGGATAGACCGCGATCACCGCGTCCGCGTTGATATTTTTGATGATTGCCAGATCTGTGGAGAACACCAGCGAGCGGATTTTCTTTCCAAATACCAAAATCCCGCTGCACTCCCATGTCACCTCCGGTACGCGCAGCGCCGTCTGCCGCAGCGTGCTGTCCACGCTCGGCGCAGATCGCTTCGGAATGCGCACGTCCTCCGGAAGCTCCAACTGCTCGGGTTCAAAGCTGCTGCGCGGAATATGCAGGCGTTTGTGCATCGAATCTCCCCTTTCGTTCTGCGTTTGTCCCAGTTTACCAGATTTTTTGCGGCAGCACAAGGGGTCAATCGGCGCAATTTGTCCCTTTTTATCCCCCATTATGCTTGCAGCCTGCTGCGCAGCCGTGCTATAATGAGCACACTTTATAGGGGGTATCTGAAAACCGGCGATGTGACCGGCAGCGAGGTTTTTTGCGTTGCGCAAGACATTTTTTGCGGGAATACTGACGTATTTCAAGGAAACATGACGCGGCGCACCACAAAAAGACCCACTGTCCGGGTGCGTTGGGAGCTTTCAGCTACACCCCAGGAAAAAAGGAGGGACAGC
>CAKUJA010000139.1 GCA_934661135.1 uncultured Oscillospiraceae bacterium | reverse complement strand
CGCTCTTAGCTTTACTCAAGAATTTTCGTTGGCTATTCAAAGAATCTCATTTCGACATTCATTGAACAACTTGTTTTGGTTCCTCTCGGAACCTAAATTGTCCAAGGTGTTTGTTCATGTTTCTCGTTGTTTAATTTACAAGGTGCACTCCGCTGCTCAGCGGGGATTTCATTATATCACAGATCATTTCAAAAGTCAAGAACTTTTTTCATTTTCTATGATTTTTAATGAGGTTTGTTCGGTGTCGAGCCGGAAGTTCCGTTCGCAGCGAACTTATTTATTCTAGCATAGCTTCATCTGTTTGTCAAGAAGTTTTTTCATCTTTTTTCAAGATTTTCTTGACTCACATCCGCGATGCAAGGCGCTCTCAAAAGCGCTCCGCTATAATATCAAACCGAATCGCGTTTGTCAAGTATTATTTTAGACTTTTTTCCACCTTTTTTCTGATCTACCACAAGTGGTATAAGCAGGGGTAATATACCCCAAAATATGGCCGCGCCTACCGTCCATAGTGGCTCCGTTACACTGTCCGCCCAAAAACTCATGCCGCCGGCGGCAAGTGCCGGGATTGCCATTTGCCACGGCCGCTCCTCCCCTCCGATCGCTTCCCGCGCTGCGCGCAGCAGCAGACACATCCCGCAGAAGTAGCCCAGCAGCATGGCCGCAGACGCCAGCGGTTCCAGCCGGTTGATCGCCGTGTCCAGTCGTAGCCCCTGGATTGTCTCATAAAACGGCAATCCCTCCGCTGCGGCCAGCCGCGGTGACAGGCAGCCGGACATCATTGCAGCCAGCGCCGCTGGAAGCAGCGCCAGCAGTCCGAGTGCCGGCGTTCTCCGTTCCGTCTCCGGCCGCGCCGCCAGATACCATGCGCTGCCCGGTAATAGCAGCATCGCCCCCGGCAGCACCGCGTCTCGCCAATTGCCCCATGGCCGCAGCCACTCAATTTGAATTTGCCCGGCCGCCGGCAGCAGCAATACCGCATAGCTTCCGCCAAGCGCCAGCGCGATCACGCCGGCGCACCGCGCAGGAATTGCGCTCCCCTTCCGGCACGCCCAAGCCGCCAGCGCCAGCGTCGCCAATCCCATCCCGACCGGGTCGCTCGTCTCCGGAAAGCTACGTCCTGCGTGCCTTGTCAGCCTTGCTGCCACCAGCAGGAGCCATGCCGCCGCCAGGCTCCGCACCGCCGTCCCCACCGGTTTTCCAAACGCGGCCACGCATCCGTCTCCCAGTGAGAGCATCCCGCTGCGCCGCAGGAGCGCCATCCCGCAGCCGAGCACCGCCGCCGCAGTCGCGCCGCCGAGCAGTGCCCACTGCCAGCTAATCCCCGCGCAGAGCACCACCGCCGGCACGCTCCCCGCACCAACCATCCATGCGCTGCGCTGCCGCGCCGTCATCTGCTCATACAAGCCGCAGTCCTCCCTCTGTCATCAGCAGCGTCGTCACCTCCGGCGCCCTCCCGTAGAGCAGTGCGGCTCTCGCCTCCTGTAAGGTGCACGTACCTGGGTGCGCGTGTAAAAACTCCGCAGCCGTCTCCGGCTCCGGCAGCGTCGGCGTCAGATACAGCCGCGCCGACGGACGGAGCCGCTTCGTCGCCGCAATCTGCGGCATCGCATACCACGCGCCTCGCGTCACAATCACCTGCTCCACGGTTCCGAAAAATACCGTCCCCGGCGCACCCGCGCGCAGATCCTCCATCGCCTCGTCCAGCGTCCTCCCCATTCCGACGCCATCCTGATCCGTCTCCAGCCGCAGCGTTCCGCGCTCCGCCGAAATCAGCAGTACCCGTGCCGGAAGCAGCTCTGCCGCGTCCGTCCCCTCCGAGGGGACGACGCTGCACCCACACAGTACCCCCGCCAAAATCAGCCCAATCCACACCCGTTTCATACGTTTCGCCTCAATCCTTCCGCATTTCGCCCGATGCTCGTCCGTTTCACGGCGCACCTCCGGTGTCATCCGCTCCGTTTTCCGCCTGCGGCGCATCCTCTTCCGCGCCCTTGTGCATAAACCGTGCCCGCACAATCGCGTGCCATCCGCGTGCGTCTGAAAACGGCGCCAGATACGCCACGCCAAGGCTCGTCAACCCCGCAAGGTGCACCAGCAGCAGGATTGCGCCTGCCGCCACGCCAAACAGTCCCCCCACCCCGGCCAGCGCCGTCAACAAAAACCGCCACAGCCGAATGGCATCCGACAAATCCCGGTTCGGCAGCGTAAACCCGCAGATACCTGCCGTCGCCGCCACAATCAGCGCCGCCGGCGACACAATCTTTGCCTCCACTGCCGCCGTCCCGACCACCAGTCCCCCGATGATCGACACCGCCGTCCCAATTGCCTGTGGCAGGTGCAGTCCCGCCTCCTGCAGCAGCTCAAACGCTGCCAGCAGACCCATTACCTCCAGCAGCGTCGGAAACGGTACATTCTCCTTGCTCTCAATAATCGCCATCAGCAGCTTTGTCGGCAGCATTTGCTGCTCAAACGTCGCCATCGCCACATAGAGCGCCGGCAGCATCAAACTGACAATCAACGCCAAATACCGCAAAATCCGCACACACGTCGCCGACACATAATCCACCGCCCGATCCTCCGGTGAATCCATCAAAATCCCCAGATCCACCGGCGCCAGATACCCCAGCGGCAGTCCGTCCACCAGCAATCCCACCTGTCCCGCGAGCAAGCCCTGGCAAAACTTGTCCGTCCGCTCCGTGTAATCCAGCAGCGGAAACGCCGTCCGCCGCGCCCCGGTCACATATTCCTCCACCGCCGCCGGCGACAGCAGGCCCTTCGTGTCAATCCGCTCCAGCCGCTTCTCCATCCGCGCCACGAGCTTCGGATCGGTCAGTCCCGCAATGGCGCAAATCGTCACGTTTGTTTTTGTCCGACTGCCGACGGTCTTGCTTATAAGCCGCAGTCCCGGCGTGCGCAAATGCCGCCGCACCAGCGCCGTATTGATCCGAACCGTTTCCGTAAAAGCGTCCTTCGCGCCCTTGACGGTGCTTTCGCTCTCCGGTGCGGACGGACCTCGTCTTGTACCGCTCTTTACCTCAAAACACAGCGCTTTTTCAATCTTGGGGAAACAAATCGCACAATATCCATGCACCAGCATATCCGCCGTCTCCTCCGGCGAAGCCGCTTCCTCACAGACCGCGCACCAGACCGCGCCGCGCTTCGCCTGCGCATACAGCTCCTCCGGCGAACCGGAGCGAGGAAGCTCCGTCAACGGCCGGACAATAAAATCCGAAATTTCACTCCCGGACGTCATCCCGTCCAAAAACAGCGCCGTCAGCATCACGCCGCCCGCCATGATCTCCCGGCTGCAAAAATCTGCCGCATCGTCGAAGATCGCCTTGACCTCCTCAACCATATCCTCGCCCCTTTCCCTTCCAGTTTTACCGGAACCTGAAAATTTATACCCGCCAAGCGCGCAAAACCCCGCCCGGCGCAGTGCCGGGCGGGGTTTCCCTATTATATCGTTGTTTGCAGATTTCTCAGGCCACAGGCTGGTTGGCCGCCTCGATGATCTTGACGAACTTCTCGGGCACGAGGGACGCGCCTCCGATCAGGCCGCCGTCGATGTCCGGCTGCGCGAGCAGATCGAATGCGTTCTTCTCGTTCATGGAGCCGCCGTAGAGGATGGAGATCGCGCGGGCGATCTTTGCGCCGTACAGCTTGCGGATGACCGCACGGATGTTCTCGCAGACCTCCTCCGCCTGCTCCGGAGTCGCGGTCTTGCCGGTGCCGATCGCCCAGATGGGTTCGTAGGCAATAATCATCTTGCGAATCTTGTCCTCGCCGACGTTCTGAAGGCCGGCCTTGATCTGCATGGTGATCCACTCGGTCGTGATGCCGGTCTCGCGCTGCTCCAGGCTCTCGCCGACACACATGATCGGGGTCAGGCCGTTCTCGAGCGCAGCCAGAACCTTCGCGTTGACATCCTGGTTGGTCTCGCCCATCGCGCGGCGCTCGGAGTGGCCAAGAATGACGTACTTGCAGCCGGCGTCAGAGAGCATATTGGCCGCAATCTCGCCGGTGTATGCGCCGGACGCGTTGGCGTTGCAGTTTTCCGCGCCGATGCCGACACGGGTCTCGCGCATTGCGCGCACAGCCGCCGGGATGCAGACTGCCGGCACACACAGCGCCACGTCGCACCAACGGCCCTTCGGCATAATGGCCTTGAACTCGGTCATGAATGCCTTGGTCTCGGTGGGCGTCTTGTTCATTTTCCAGTTGCCGGCAATAACCGTCTTACGATACTTTCTGTTCATGGTTCTTTCTCCTAAATATATAGTATGGTTAAAATGAAATAGAAAACAGGTTAATTTGGTCTTATGTTCTTCTTTGTAGGGGCGGACGACTCTGTCCGCCCTATCCCCGCCGCAGCGGATTACCTTCCCCTCCGGGGAAGGTGTCTGCGAAGCAGACGGATGAGGGTCAGGGAGCAGTTGCAATGCATCGTTGCAACCTCCGATCTTCCGCCGCACCATGTAGGGGCGGACGACTCTGTCCGCCCATCCCCGCCGCAGCGGATTGCCTTCCCCTCCGGGGAAGGTGTCTGCGAAGCAGACGGATGAGGGTCT
>CAKUJA010000138.1 GCA_934661135.1 uncultured Oscillospiraceae bacterium | reverse complement strand
GTCCCTGCTGCTGTGGGGACTGCGGGTGGAATTTGTGATGATGAAGAAACCAACAGAATCCGGAAAAATTGTAAAGAACGCGACTTGGCTGATTGCATGTAAAGTTGTGCAATCCTTATTGAGCTTCATAATTGGAACACTTTCTGCCAGATATCTCGGACCGGGGAATTACGGAATCATTGATTATGCTGCAGCAATTGTCAGCTTTATGGTTCCAGCTGTACAGCTCGGACTTCGCTCGACCCTTGTCCATGAAATCATTGCAGCGCCTGGCAGTGAGGGAAGAACGCTCGGAACATCGCTTTTTATGAGCACGGCAGCGAGCTTCTTGGGGATTTTCGGAGTGATTGCGTTTACTGCGATTGCAAATCCAAATGACCCGGAAACGATGCTTGTTTGTGCGCTGTACAGCATTTCATTGGTTTTCCAGGCAACCGAAATGCTTCAATACTGGTTCCAGGCAAAGCTGTTGTCAAAATACATCGCAATCACTTCACTGGCCGCATATGTGGTCGTTTCAGCCTATCGTTGTTTCCTACTGATTACGCAAAAGAGCGTATACTGGTTTGCATTTTCACAGGCACTGGACTATTTGTTGATCTCTGCTTCTCTGTACGGGATCTACAGAAGAATTTCAAAGCAAAGACTGACAGTATCATTTCCACTTGCGAAACAACTTTTTAAGAGAAGCCGATATTATATTGTATCCGGCATCATGGTTACTTTCTTTTCTCTAACAGATCGGGTCATGATCACATTGATGCTGGGGAAAGAAGCCAACGGCTATTATTCAGCTGCGGTAAGTTGCGCAGCACTAAGTCAATTCGTGTTTGCGGCTATTGTGGATTCTATGCGACCTTCTATTTTAGAAGCCAAGAAGACAAGCTCTCCCAATTACGGTCCACATATAGCCAGACTCTATTCTATTATCGTATATTTGGCGCTGCTGCAAAGCATTGTGCTAACCATCGCAGCACCGCTTGTTATTCGGATTATTTACGGAGCCGCATATGCCCCGGCGATACCTACGCTGAGAATCATCACTTGGTACACAGCGTTCTCCTATATGGGTTCCGTTCGCAATATATGGATCCTGGCAGAACAGAAGCAGAAGATGCTATGGAAAATCAATTTATCCGGGGCCCTTTTGAATGTGATAGCCAACTACATCCTGATACCACTTATCGGTATCAACGGAGCAGCAATTGCTTCGGTAGCAGCACAGCTTTTCGTCAATTTTGTGCTGTGTTTTATGATTCCCTCCCTGCGTCCTGTTGGATATCTGATTATTGAGGGGATTGATCCAAGAAACCTAAAAGAACTGTGGGCAGGGCATTTTTCTAACCCCTTCCCCAAGACAAAAAATTGATTGGAGTGTATCAGAAAAATGCCTCTGTTTGAAAACAAAGTTCTCCTCATCACGGGCGGGACCGGCTCCTTCGGCCATGCGGTTCTGGACCGCTTCCTGACCACGGACATCCGGGAAATTCGCATTCTTTCCCGGGACGAGAAAAAGCAGGACGACATGCGTCATGCCTACCAGCTGGCCTGCCCCGCCTGCGCGGAGAAGATCAAATTCTACATCGGCGACGTGCGGGACTACCGCTCCATCGCCCCGGCGTTCCGGGGCGTAGACTATGTGTTCCACGCCGCCGCCCTCAAGCAGGTGCCCTCCTGCGAGTTTTTCCCGATGGAGGCTGTCAAGACCAACGTCATCGGCTCCAACAATGTCATCGACGCTTGTGTGGAAAACCGGGTCAAGAAGGCGATCTTCCTCTCCACCGACAAGGCCGCCTATCCCATCAACGCCATGGGCATGTCCAAGGCCCTGATGGAGAAAAACGTCATTGCGCGATCAAAGCAGATGCTGGCGGACGATCCCGTGCTTTGCCTGACGCGTTACGGAAACGTCATGGCCTCCCGCGGCTCGGTCATTCCGCTGTTCTGCGACCAGATCGACGAGGGCAAGCCGCTCACCGTCACGAACCCCAACATGACCCGCTTCATGATGACGCTCGGCGACGCCGTCGATCTTGTCCTCTATGCCTTCGAGCACGGCGAGCAAGGCGACCTTTTTGTGCAGAAAGCCCCTGCTGCGACCATCGAGACGCTGGCGCAGGCCATTCTGGAGATGAAGCACTCCGACCTCGGCGTGCAGACCATAGGCACGCGCCACGGCGAAAAGCTCTTTGAGGTGCTCGTGACCTCGGAGGAAATGCTGCGGGCGGAGGACCTGCCCGGTTTCTTTCGCATCCACGCCGACAGCCGCAATCTGAACTACGACAACTATTTCTCCAAGGGGAATGCGGAGCTGTCGCAGATCGAGCCATACACCTCACACAACACGGATCGGCTCGACCTCGACGGCATGAAGCGCCTGCTGGAGAAGCTGAAGCTCTTCGGAGGAACCTGCTGATGAACATTCTCGTCACCGGCGCCCGCGGCTTTGTGGGGAAAAACCTCGTCGCGGCGCTCCAAAACATCCGCGACGGCAAGGACCGCACCCACACGGAGCTGGATATCTGGGAAATCTACGAATATGACACCGACGGTTCGCCGGAGTTGCTTGCCGATTGTGCGAGATCCGCAGATTTCGTGTTCCATCTGGCGGGCGTGAACCGCCCGAAAACTGAGGAAGAATACCTCCCCGGCAATACCGGCTCTCTGGAAGCGCTGCTTGCTGCATTGCAAAGTGCGGACAATCGCTGCCCCGTGATGCTGGCCAGCTCCGCACAAGCCTCCCTCAGCGGGCGCTATGCGGGCAGTGAATACGGCAAGGCAAAGCTGGCCTGCGAAAAGCTGCTGCGAACCTATGCCGCTGAGACCGGTGCGGAGGCGCTGATTTACCGCTTCCCCAACGTATTCGGCAAATGGTGCCGCCCGAATTACAATTCCGCCGTGGCTACCTTCTGCCACAACATTGCAAATAATTTGCCGGTCACGGTCAATGACCCGGCGACGGAGCTGGAGCTGGTTTACATTGACGACCTGGTCGCGGAACTGCTGGACACCCTGTCCGGGCGGGTGCACCGCTGCAATTATGACGGGCTGACCCCGGTGTCCGGCGGGGATTTCTGTTGCGTGCCGGTAACGCACCGCGTGACGCTGGGCAGGATCGTCGAGCTGCTGCAGTCCTTCCACGCCCAGCCGGAGACGCTGCTGCTTCCGGAAATTCCGGCGGGCAGCTTTGAAAAGAAGCTCTATTCCACCTATCTTTCCTATCTGCCGCCGGAAAAGACGGCGTTCCCGCTGAAGATGAACGTCGATGCCCGGGGCAGCTTCACGGAGCTGCTGAAAACGGAGAACTGCGGGCAGTTCTCCGTGAACATCACGAAGCCCGGCGTCACCAAGGGCCAGCACTGGCACCACAGCAAGTGGGAATTCTTCATCGTTGTGGCCGGGCGCGGCCTGATCCGCGAAAGGAAACTGGACTCGGACGAGGTTCTGGAGTTCGAGGTCAGCGGCGAGCGGATCGAAGCCGTCCACATGCTGCCGGGCTACACCCACAGCATCACGAACCTCAGCGACACCGACGATCTGGTGACGGTCATGTGGGCCAACGAGTGCTTCGACCCGCAGAACCCGGACACGTTCTTTGAGGAGGTCTGAAATGGAAAAACTCAAGCTGATGACGATTCTCGGCACGCGCCCGGAGATCATTCGCCTGTCCGCCACCATAAAGTGCTGTGACCGCTATTTCCATCAAATTCTCGTCCACACCGGGCAGAACTACGACTACGAGCTGAATCAGGTGTTCTTTGAGGATCTGGGGCTTCGTGCGCCGGACTATTACCTGAATGCCGCCGGGGCAAACCTGGGCGAGACCATCGGCACGATCATCGCCAAGAGCTACGCCCTCATGCAGGAGGTCAGGCCGGACGCCGTGCTGGTGCTGGGCGATACCAACTCCTGCCTGTCCGTCATCGCCGCCAAGCGGCTGCACATTCCGATTTTCCACATGGAGGCCGGAAACCGATGCTTTGACGAGTGCCTGCCGGAGGAAACGAACCGCCGCATTGTGGATGTGACCTCCGATGTAAACCTCTGCTACTCCGAGCACGCAAGGCGGTATCTGAACGCCGCAGGCGTCCCCAAGGAGCGCACGTTTGTGGTGGGCAGCCCCATGGCGGAGGTGCTGCATCAAAATCTGCCGCAGATCGAGGCAAGCGACATTCACGCCCGGCTGGGTCTGGAAAAGGGTAAATATATCCTGCTCTCTGCCCACCGGGAGGAGAACATCGACACGGAGGAGAATTTCCGTTCGCTCTTCACGGCGGTAAACGCCATGGCGGAGCAATATGACCTGCCGGTGCTGTACTCCTGCCATCCCCGGAGCCGTAAGCGACTGGCGGAAAGCGGATTCCAACTGGACAGGCGCGTCATTGCCCACAAGCCGCTGGGCTTCCACGATTATAACTGCCTGCAAATGAACGCCTTCTGCGTCGTGTCCGACAGCGGCACGCTGCCGGAGGAGTCGAGCTTTTATCTGTCGGTTGGCAAGCCCTTCCCGGCGGTGTGCATCCGCACCTCCACCGAGCGCCCCGAGGCGCTGGACAAGGCGTGCTTCACGCTGGCCGGCA
>CAKUJA010000137.1 GCA_934661135.1 uncultured Oscillospiraceae bacterium | reverse complement strand
AAAACCTTGCCAGATAACCGAAAACCCTTGATATACGGGGCTTTTCCGGTTTGTCGTAATTATACCGTAAGGGCATAGTTGCGCGATTTTACTCTATGCAAACGGTGTCAGCTTGAAAGACATTCAGGAATGGCTGGGGCATAGCGACATTTCCACAACCTCAAACATCTACACACATCTGGATTACAGTTCCAAGGTGTCCTCTGCAAACACGATTATTGACTGTTTTCCAGCATAAAAAATCGCCGCGAACCTGCACAGTTCGCGGCGACGGTGGTGCCGGTGGTGGGACTCGAACCCACACGAGTGTTACCCCAACGGATTTTGAATCCGCCTCGTCTACCATTCCAACACACCGGCAGTTATTTTCAGAGCTTCTTCTACCCGAAAAACAACCTCGGAAGTTGGAGGGATGTTCAGGAGGGATGCTCGTGAAAACGAAAAAATGCAGTATTCAAATGTCCTTGATTTTCAAGGGAAAACGCCTGCCCGGATACCGGCGTGCGAAGTGGATTTTGAGTCCACTACGTCTACCAATTCCATCACACCGGCGGGATTACCAAAACATTATACTATATACGAGGGGAGATTGCAAGAAAAATCTTATTCCTGCACGTTCATCTTATTCCTGCGCTTTCATGTGTTCATTGAGATGTTTGCAGAGCAGCGCAAGCGAAGCAGCCATGTTTTCATTCTGCACCAGAATGTCATCCGGTACGTTCAGATGCGTGGGCGCAAAATTCCAGATGGCGCGAATGCCGTTGGCAATCAGAAGGTCGCAGACGAGCTGCGCCTGCTCAGCGGGGACAGTAATAATACCGATCTGAATTTTATAGCGGCGGCAGATCTCCGACAGACGGCTGAGATCCATGACAGGCTTGCCGCTTTTGGTCGTGCCCATAAGGGCATCATTGGCGTCGAAAGCGGCGACGATATTCAGACCGTATTCTGCGAAGCCAGAATAGCCGAGTAACGCACGGCCGAGTTTTCCCGCGCCAATCAGTACGGCGTCGTTCGTGTTATCATATCCGAGATATACCTCGATGTCCTCAATCAGACGTTCCCGGTTATAGCCGATCTTGGGACGGCCACCATCGCTGATAAGCGCAAGGTCTTTGCGAACCTGTACCTCGCCCATATTCAGTCCAGCGGCGATTGCCGTGGCAGAGATATTTGCAGAAGTATCGGCGGGCAGGGACTTCAAGTAGGACAGGTAAGTGGGCAGACGCCGCAGCGTCGCTTTGGAAATTTCTTTTTCCGCCATGGTAGAACGCCTCTATTCTATAATTAGATGATTGAATCGCTGGTTTATATCGATAAAAAGTATCGATATATGAATGAAAATAATATAGCATACCAGATGGCGGTGCGCAAGTGTTTTTTGTGGGCGGGCTGCAGAAAATTCAGCCGTAGATCTGTCGGGAAATTTCGCGGCGCAGACGGACAAGAATTCGCTTTTCCAGTCTGGAAATGTAGGACTGTGAGATACCCATAAGGTCGGCAACCTCTTTCTGCGTCTTTTCCTGCCGGCCGCCGAGACCGAACCGCATACGGACAATGGCCTGTTCGCGCTCGGGCAGATCGGCCAGCGCTTTGCGGAGCAGGGCATGGTCGACGTCGTCCTCCATAGGACGCATAACGATGTCGCTGTCAGTTCCGAGTACGTCGGACAGGAGCAGCTCATTGCCGTCCCAGTCGGTGTTAATCGGCTCATCGAGCGAGATCTCCGCCCGGCGGCCGGAAATCTTGCGGATGTACATCAGAATTTCATTTTCAATACAGCGTGAGGAATAGGTGGCGAGCTTGATATTGCGGTCGGAACGGAAGGTGCCGACAGCCTTAATCAGGCCGATTGTACCGATGGAGATCAGGTCTTCGATATTGATGCCGGTATTTTCAAACCGGCGCGCGAGATAGACAACCAGACGCAGATTACGCTCAATCAGCGTTTGCCGGGCGCTTTCATCACCGGCGGAAAGGCGCTCGAGCAAGGCTCGTTCCTCCTCCGGCTTGAGCGGCGGCGGAAGCACGTCGCTGCCGCCGATGTACATCAGACTCTCCGGTCGGAGCAAACCGAGCATTGCTAAGAGGTTTCGAAAATTCATAGGCATCCTCCTGTTAAAGCATGAAATTTTTCATCAGATGAAAGGGGCGTTGGGGAAAAGGCTACCAGCCGCGAGACTGCTTTAGGCGGCTTTTCTACGACATCGCAGCGGACGGCCAGCAGTAGTCCGGAGGCTGTGCCGACTGCGCGGTAAGGGATCAGACGGAAACGAAGATTTGGATAGCTTGTGGCAAGCGTACTGAAAAGCGCGGAAGGATTCGCAAGCGCTTGCGCGGTGAGACCGGCCTCCGGAAGGAGATGAGCGGCAATTTTGGTGTCGACAATTATAAGCGGTTCATTCGTAAGCGGGTCACGGAGGGAGTTGCCGGTGTCGATGAGGGCGGAAAGCGGCACGGTGCGGTTGTTGAGGCGGATGGCAAGCGGTATGATGCGGCTGGTTGCGGCGGCAGCGCAGCGAAAAGCAATGCGGCAGAGAAAGCAGCAGAGTGCGGCTAAAAGCAGCAGCGCACGCGCTTGCAGCGGATAGAAGATGCGGCCATGCTGCGGCAAATATAGCGTTACGTGAAAAAATTGCGCTGCGGCTACGGCGACGCCGGCTAAAATGGCACCGACCGCCGCAGTCAGCGCGGCAAGGCGGAGCGTTTGCCGCCGGAGACCGAAGGAGAGAATGCTCATCAGCGCGAGCAGGAGCAGCTGACACCATATGCCGCGGAGGAAGGCGGCGGATGGCAGGAAGCAGAGCGCGGCATAGAGACCGCCGAGCGCGGCGGCGAGGAGGAGACGCACGCGGCACAGCGGGGCGCCGGCGAGGTAGGCCGCGGAGAGGAGCAGCAGGTAGTTGATGGCGCTGTTGAGGGCAAAGGCAAGGTCGAGATAGACGGTCATGGGGGGCGCTCCTTTCCGAAGGGCGGCAGGATGGGCGGCGGTGTTCCGCTTGAAACAGCATGGACAAAGTATAGCGCGGCGGGCGTAAAAAACAGGTCGCAACTCCCAAGGGAGTTGCGACCTGTCGTTCGTCAGATTGACCGCGTATCCGCGCGGCGTCAGACTGGGACGTCGTCGCGGAGAACCTGACGGATGTTTTTTTCTGCCTTTGCACGCGGCAGCATAACTTCATGCCCGCAGCCGAGACAGCGCAGGCGGAAGTCCATGCCGGTGCGCAGCACCTCCCAGCGCTTTTCGCCGCAGGGGTGCGCTTTTTTCATCACGAGAACATCTTTGACATGAATATCCATAAAGACCTCACTCTCTTGCCGCGCCAAAGCGGGCGCGGCGGCATAGATTGGTACAGTTGATGCAAGGGGGAGTTTGATGAAGGAATATTTACCGGAGCGGATGCAGCCGACGATTGCCTATACACGCGAAGCGCTGGAGCAGGCGCAGCGGAGGGGGGAGCTTGTCACGGCGCGGGCAATCCGCTGCGGGGAGCGGCATGACCTGATTGTGGATCTCGGCTGCTGCACGGGGCATATTCCGCGCGAGGAGACAGCCGAGGGGATCGCGGAAGGACAGGTGCGGGAGATCGCCATTTTGCGCTGCGTGGGGCAGCCGGTGTGCGCAAACGTGATTGGTTGGACAGAGGAGGGAGACTGTCTGCTCTCAAGGCGGGCAGCGCAGCGGACGGCGATGGATTGGCGTCTGCGGGAGAGCAGTCCGGGCGATATTCTACCGGCGGTGGTGACGAACTGCACGGAGTTCGGTGCGTTCTGTGACATTGGCTGCGGGGTGACGGCGCTGCTCGGGGTGCGGCAGATCTGCGTTTCGCGGCTGCGGCACGCGGCAGAGCTGCTTGCGCCGGGGCAGCAGATTTTTGCGGCGATTCGGACGATTGACCCTACGCGGCGGCGCATTTTTTTGACGCAGCGGGAGCTGCTTGGAACATGGGAGGAAAATGCCGCGCAATTCCGCGCGGGGCAGACCGTGACCGGGACTGTGCGCGCGGTGAAGGAATACGGCGCGTTTATTGAGCTGACGCCGAATCTCTCGGGCCTTGCGGAGAATGACGGGACGCTCCGCGTGGGCGACGGCGTGGCCGTGTATATCCGCGCAATTGTGCCGGAGAGCCTGAAGCTCAAGCTGAGCGTGCTGCAAACGCTGCCGCCGCAGCCGCGCCCGGCGCTGCGGTATGTGCAGACGGAGGGGCATATTCGCCAGTGGCGGTATGGGAATGAGGAGTTCGCAAAATATTATACCATTTTTTAAGGAGAACGTTTGCGCCCCCATTCTTTTCGCCTCTTTTCGGAGAAAGAAAAGAATGGGTTCAAAAAAGCGCGTCTTTAGGTGCGGAGGAAACCGGAAGAAGCGGGCGGACAGGGTCGTCCGCCCCTACGGGTGCAGGGGAAGATCGGAGAAGCGGGCGGACAGAGTCGTCCGCCCCTACGGGTGCAGGGGAAGATCGGAGAAGCTGGCGGACAGAGTCGTCCGCCCCTACGGGTGCGGCGGGAGATCGGAGGTTGCACGGATACATTGCAACTGCTCCCCGACCCTCATCCGTCTGCTTCGCAGACACCTTCCCCGGAGGGGAAGGCAATCCGCTGCGG
>CAKUJA010000136.1 GCA_934661135.1 uncultured Oscillospiraceae bacterium | reverse complement strand
GCGCAGCCGTTAGCGACGAAGGAGCTTTACGGATGCGGCATACCCCTTGCGGGTACTGTCCGCCCGCTTCTTCCGGTGTCCTCCGCACGCAAAGGAACGGTTTCAAGCTGCCAAGAAAAGAAAGAGGGCACAGTGCCAACCGTTGCCCTAAATATTTCTCAAAAGCTTTCAGCCTTCCTCCGTCCGTCCCATCCATCCCTACCACCCGAAAGAGCGTCCCGCTCTGCTCGCGCCTTTCGGAGACACCTGCGTCACGAGACCGGTCAGCAGTCAACTGCCCGCCATCATCAAGATCGCGTGCGGCGCAGCGTCAGAAGAAACTCGCTCCATTCCGTTTCCGGCTGACGCCGAAAACTCCATATCCGCAGTCTCCTTCTTCTGACGAGACGGCGATTCTTTTCTTTCTCGGAAAAGAGAAAGAAAAGAATCGGGGCGCAAATTCTTTTGGCGCTTCAAAAAGAAAATGCCGTCCGTTTCCCCTTTCTCTGAAAAGGGAAAGAAAAGAGAGAGACTTTGCAGCCTCCCTCTCATTCTCGTATCGAGCGAAATTACTTTGCTTCAACAGAAATGACTTCACGACCGTTGTAGTAGCCGCAAGCCTTACACGCTCTGTGAGGCAGGCGGGGCTCGCCGCACTTCGGGCAAGCGACGACGCCGGGGATCGCCAGTTTCCAGTGGGAGCTGCGTCTCTTATCTCTTCTCGCGCGGGATACTTTTCTCTTGGGTACTGCCATGCTGTACACCTCCTTGGCCTAAATGCCTCACGGCATATTGTCTACATTTTATCCAGCAATTGCTGCAGCGCAGCAAATCTGGGGTCAGGTTCGGGCTTGCAATTGCATGGCCCGAGATTGAGATTGGCGCCGCAGCGGAAGCAAAGACCCTTGCACTCCGGCTTACACAGCAGTTGGCTCGGCAAATTCAGCACGAGCGCCGTCGTCACAATGTCCTCCAAATCCGCACAGTCGTCCACGAGTTCAAATACCCACGGGTTCTCATAGCTGTCCGTCACCTCGTCCTGCACCAAAACGGCCTCGATCGGATAACAGACCTCGCGTACAAATTCCGCCGCGCAGCGGTCACAGACCGCGTGCAATGTGGTTTTTACCTCGCCGCTCAGCTCCAACACGCCAGCCGTGTTGCGAACCTGTCCTGAAGCCAGCACAGGCTCCGTCAGCGGTTGACAGGAACCGAACGTCATCTCATGCAGATCCAGACTTGTCTCAAAAGGAACCGAAGCGCCGGGGTTCGTCAATATCTTTCGAAGTTCCAGCAGCATAGTCCCCTCCAATCCACAATCATGCGGATGCTATTATATCGAAAACCCGCGAAGAAGTCAAATACTTTTTCCAAAAAACTTTCAAAATTTTTTGTTTTTTCCGCCGCCGCGTGCCTTCCGCTTTACAATCGCCGCCGCAGTGTGTAAAATAGCACCATAGTTTCACAGAAAGCGTTGGTTCTCACCATGAAAGAGCTTCAAATCACCAAAAATGACGCCGGCCAGCGGCTCGACCGCTTCCTCGCCAAAACCGTCCCTCTGCTCCCGGCCTCCCTTGCGCAGAAATATATCCGTCTCAAGCGCGTCAAGCTCAACGGCAAGCGTGCCGAACGCGATAGCCGCCTTGCCGAGGGCGATCTGCTGCAATTATACATCAACGACGAGTTTTTTGAAACCCCCAAGCAGGAAAATGCCTACCTGACTGTCGCCGCTCCTAAATTAAGTATTGTATATGAGGACGAAAACATCCTCCTTGTCGATAAAAAACCCGGTCAGGCCGTCCATCCGCACGACGGCGCGGAATACGGCAAGACGCTCATCGACCACATCCAGGCCTATCTCTATGCCAAGCGCGAATGGCGTCCGCGCGACGAGCATTCCTTCACGCCCGCGCTCTGCAACCGCATCGACCGCAACACCGGCGGCATCGTCATCGCCGCCAAAACCGCCGAAGCGCTTCGGATTCTCAACCAGAAAATCCGCGACCGCGAGATCGATAAGCGGTACCTCTGCATCGTCCACGGCACGCTTCAGCCGCGCGACGGCAGGCTCGAAGGCTACATCTTCAAAGATGCCGTCAAAAACCGCGTCTACGTCACCAAAACGCCGCAAAAGGGTTCCAAGTCCTGCTGCACGCTCTACCGCACGCTGCAAACAAAAAACGGCCTTTCCCTCGTGGAATGCGAGCTGATTACCGGCCGCACCCACCAGATCCGCGCTCAGATGGCCGCCGCGGGTCATCCGCTGCTCGGCGACGGGAAATACGGCAAGCTCGGCAAAGCTCCCGCCCGCACCTATCAGGCGCTCTATTCTTATCAATTGACCTTTCAGTTTACCACCGACGCCGGCTGTCTTTCCTATCTAAATCACCAAACTTTTACCGTAGGCCGCGTTGATTTTGTGCAGGAATACTTCTCCTGACAAATTCCCCGCCTGCCTATAAAATTTCGCCCAAAAAATACACGATTTTTATTGACAACCGGGACTTTTCCATATATGATTCAACACAGTACATCCGTAACGCCGGATGTACTGTTCTTCTGTATTTGGATGGGCAGCGCCTCACAAATGCGCCTTCGGCCTTCGCCGGATCTTTTGCCCCAATGCCGCGGTTTGAAAGACTTGAAATACACAAAGTATGTCTGCGTCTTTCAAACCTTGCCTTGAGACAAAATCTCTCGCCGAATGCTCTTGCCGATTTGCTCGGCACTGCCCAAGATTTTTCAGAAGGCTACCTAAGAAACCCAAAAGGCAGCTTCTTCTGGAGGCAGTGACCGGCATGCGCCGTAGATTTTTTGCGCGGCAAAGGAAAGCCACAGGGAATCCTGTCGGATTCCCGCGGATTTTCCTGCCGCCGCACGGAAAAGATACAAGCAGGACGGTTGCTGAAAACAGAAGATGCTGCCGAAAATCCAAAATGAAACGGGGGATGATAAATGTCGGAAAAGCTCATTCGCTTGTCGAATCTTTCCATGACATTCGAGGATGGCGTTACAGTCCTCGATGGAATCAATCTTTACATCAACAATAAGGAATTTCTCACATTGCTAGGTCCCAGTGGATGCGGAAAAACTACAACGTTGCGAATCATCGGTGGTTTTTTGACGCCTACGTCCGGTGATGTGTTTTTTAACGGGCAGCGTATCAACGACCTGCCCGCGTATAAACGCAAGATCAACACCGTGTTCCAGCGATACGCCCTGTTCCCGCATCTCGACGTCTATGACAATATCGCCTTCGGCCTGCGCATTGCCAAGCTGTCCGAGCAGGAAATCGACGACCGTGTCACCGAAATGCTCGAGATCGTCAGTCTCAAGGGTTTTGAAAACCGCAAGGTGACGAGTCTGTCCGGCGGCCAGCAGCAGCGTGTGGCCATCGCCCGCGCACTGGTCAACCGTCCGCAGGTACTTCTGCTCGACGAGCCGCTCGGCGCGCTCGATCTTCGTCTGCGCAAGGATATGCAGAACGAGCTGAAAAACATCCAGCAGCGCATGGGCATCACGTTCATCTATGTCACGCACGATCAGGAGGAAGCGCTGACCATGTCCGACACCATCGTCGTCATGGACAAGGGCAAAATCCAGCAGATCGGCACGCCCGAGGACATCTACAACGAGCCGAAAAACGCCTTTGTCGCCGACTTCATCGGCGAGTCCAATATTCTCGACGGCGTCATGCTCGAGGACTATCAGGTCAAGTTCTTCGGCCGTAAGTTCCAGTGTGTCGACAAAGGCTTCGCCCCGAATGAGCCGGTCGACGTTGTCATCCGTCCCGAGGACATCGACATTGTCCCGCCCGAGCAGGGTCACCTGACCGGCACCGTCACCTCCGTCACCTTCAAGGGCGTCCATTACGACACCATTGTCGACTTCAAGGGCTTCAAATGGCTGATTCAGACCACGGACTATTGCCCCGTGGATTCCTTCATCGGCATCCGCCTGAACCCCGAGGACATCCATATCATGCACAAGAGCGAATACTCCGGTCTCTACGGCGACTATTCCTCGTACAGTGCGGAATATGATGAGATCGCCGATGCGTCGGAGGAAGAAGCCGATGAAGAATAAGCTCCTTGCCGCGCCGTATATCGTCTGGATGGTGCTCTTTACGCTCATCCCGCTCGGCATTGTTTTCTACTATGCGCTGACCGATTCCATGACCGGCCAGTTCACGCTGGCCAACCTCGCCAGCATCGGCACCTACCTGCCGATCTTCCTGCGTTCGATCTGGCTGAGCCTGTTCGCGTCGCTCATCTGCCTGGTCATCGGCTATCCGGTGGCCTACTTCATCGCGCAGTGCAAGCCGCTCACGCAGCGTCTCCTCGAGATGCTGATTATGCTCCCCATGTGCATGAGCTTCCTGCTGCGCACGCTCGCATGGGTCGCCATGCTCGAGGACACCGGCATCATCAACAACTTCATCCGCGCCATCGGCCTGAATCCCCTGCCGCTCATCCGTACAAACGGCGCCGTCATCCTCGGCATGGTCTATAACTACCTGCCGTATATGATCCTGCCGCTCTATACGGTCATTATGAAGATCGACAGCCGCCTGATCGAAGCCGCGCGCGACCTTGGCTGCACGCCCTCTCAGGTGTTCACCAAGGTCATTCTGCCGCTCTCCGGCCCCGGCATCCTGTCCGGCCTCACGATGGTCTTTGTGCCCGCGGTCTCCACGTTCTATATCTCGCAAAAGCTCGGCT
>CAKUJA010000135.1 GCA_934661135.1 uncultured Oscillospiraceae bacterium | reverse complement strand
CCCACAGGACGCCGACCGTCATGGCAAAGCAAAAGGCCGCGGCCGCGACATAGAGCGGCGAAAGCTCAAACTTGATCTTGGTGTCACGGTTGAGCAGATCGATCAGGGAGAAGCCGACCGCTGCGGCGAGGAAACCGCTGGTGGTGTGCAGCATGGTGTCCCAGTGGGGATACTCGACGAAGTAGCACTGCAGCTCGCCAAGGATTTCTGCGGCAAAGATGAACAGCAGAATGATGATTTCCAGCGTGTCGGGCAGCTCAAAGCGGAGCTTTTTCTGCAAAAAAACCGGAAGCAGGAACAAAAACAGAACCAACAGACAGACGAATACGCTCTCGTATTCCCGGCGCAGGATGGCGGAGACCATCGTGACAATGACGATCAGACGCAGAATCAGGTAGACAGCGGTGACCGCTGGACGTCGCTTGGCTTCGGCGCGAACTACCTGCCGGAGGCTGCTGAGGCGGGTTGGCTTTTTCACGAACTTCACTCCTTACAATTGTATAGGAGATAGTATCGCATTTTCAGGCAAATTTCAATCTCTAATTCGCGAAAAATCGTGAACTTATTGTGAATCCGTTTTCGGTGTGCGGCGGAAAAAGACCTTTTCTACGCGCTTATAGAGCAGGAACGTCAGCAGGGAGATGAGCAGACCCTTGAGGAGGTTGAACGGCACAATGGCAAACAGCACCAGTGTTTTCAGGTCGGTGATCGAGGCGTTGACCGCGGTGCCCATCGAGATAATGCCCTCGAGCGGAATGTTGTAGAGCCGGACGAACTGCGGAATGAGATACCACGCGTTAAAGAGACTGCCGAACACGGTCATCACCAGCGTGCCGACGCCGAGAGAAACGATAGCACCTTTTTTGCTGAGCGTGGCCTGATAGCAGATCGAGGCCGGAAGGACAAACGAGCAGCCGACGAGGAAGTTGGCCAGGTCGCCGACGAACGCGGTTGAAGTGCCCTTGAGGAGCAGCTTCAGGAGGATTTTCAGAAATTCGCAGACGACGCCGGACACGGGGCCGAGGTAGAACGTGCAGATCATCACCGGCAGCTCACTGAAGTCGAATTTATAAAACGACGGCGCGAAGAACAGCGGGAAGTCCAGCATATGCAGCACGGTGGCCACAGCGGCAAACATTCCAATGTAGGCCACGGCACGCGCGGTGCGCAGGCGGTGGCGCTTTTTCATCACGAGACGTTCAGCCAGATCGGCGATCAGGATGAGCCCCACCGTGACAAGCAGGCAGACGAGCACGAACGAGAGGTTTTCTTTGGCGGTTGCGAAAAAGTTTGACATGGTGACCTTCTTTCCCTTCAGGGGAAAAATAAAAACCTGAAGCAGATACTTCAGGCTTTGGGAGCTGGTGGCAGTCCCGCTGGGAATGCCGTCATCTTCTTCCATCCAGACTGTACTGTCGGTACCGGAGTCACACCGGTTCAGCTTGCGCTCGCGGACTTCAGCAGATCTTGCTGTCACCGCCGGTCGGGAATTTCACCCTGCCCTGAAGATTCTATATTGAATTCGTGCTCTATAATACTACATTTCATATGGCTTGTCAAGCTTTGGGGAATCTGCTATAATGCTGCTATCAATTTATGGAATTGGTGGAGTGCGATATGGTTTGCGCGTTTACCGGGCACAGGCCGGAACACCTGCCGTGGGGCACGGATGAGAGGGATTTACGCTGCGCGGCGCTGAAAACGGTACTGCGGCAGCAGATTCGGGCGCTTGCGGCGCGCGGGTGCACGACGTTTCTGTGTGGGATGGCGCGCGGCTGCGATACCTATTTTGCCGAAGCGGTGCTCACGCTGCGGGAGGCCGGCGAGGTTTCAAACGGGAAGCTGATTGCGATGCTGCCGTGCCCGAGCCAGGCGGAGCGATGGAGCGCGCGGGACTTGGCACGATACCGGGTACTTCTGGAACGCTGTGACGAGGTGAATGTGCTCGAAGCGGCGTATACAAGCGGCTGTATGCTCCGGCGCAACCGGGCGATGGTGGATGCAGCGGACGTGCTGCTGACCGTGTTTGACGGCGGCGAGGGCGGCACGGCGGCGACGATTCGCTATGCCGAACGCCGCGGCTTGGAGATTGTATCGATGTGGCTTTGAAGAAGCAAAGCATTTTTAAGCCGCAGGCGGCTTGCGTGCAGATTGGCTCTGGGAGAACATATTTTGTGAACCCATTTTCGGTTCTCCTTCAGAAAAGGGGAAACTGACGGCAGGTTCTTTTTGGCAATCCAAAAGGAGAAAGAAAGGAATGGGTTCACAAAAGCGTCTCTTTGGGTGCGGCGGATGGCCGCAGAAGCGGATTGCGCTGTCAGGAGGGCATGGCAAATGAGTGCATGACGCCGTTTTGCGCAGCGGAGCTGACATCGCCGCCGATCACGTCGTTTTTATAGACGAGGACGGTTGCGTAATAGGCGCCCTCGCCGCCGGGGTAATTTTCAATGGAATAGACGTAGCGGCGGATGGTTTTGCCGGAATACTGGGTGAGATCGTAGCCCTGTGAAATTTGAAGGTCGTTGTAGCGCTGGAAAACCTCGTTCGGTTCGGTTGGGACGCGAACCTCTTGCGTCTGCACCGGCTCCTCGGAGACCTGCCAGCCGAAGCCTTCGAGAAAAGCGACGCGGCTTTCGTTGGTTTTGCCGCCGGCGTCGACGGACTGCACGGTGTCCTCCGGCGCGGCGCTTTGATCGCTGCCGCCGACGCAGAGGCAGAGCACGACAACGGCGACGACAAGGAGCGCGGCGATCAGCAATATCTTCCGTTTGGAGAGCTTGGCGGTCATAATAACCATACTGATTCCTCCGATCGGATTTGCAAACGGCGTTTGCTTTTTTTGAATAGTACAACCTATTCCGCGGCGGCGGATTTATGACAGGAGAAACGAGGGAACGGAGAATGCAGAGACTCGACAAGCTGCTCTCGGAAGCGGGCGTGGCTTCGCGCAAGGAGCTGCGCGGTATGATTCGCGCGGGGCGCGTGCGCGTGGACGGGCAGATTGTCCGCGACGAAGCGGCGAAGGTTGACGAGGGAACGGTTCGCGTGGAAGTGGATGGGCAGGCGGTGGAAAAATACCGCAAGGTGCTGCTGATGCTCCACAAGCCGGCGGGGTACGTGACCTCGACGGACGATCCGAGAGACCAAACCGTGATGGAACTGATTCCGGAGCGCTACCGCAAGCTCGGCGTGACGCCGGTGGGACGGCTGGACAAGGAGACCGAGGGATTACTGCTGCTGACGAACGACGGCGACCTCGCGCACCGGATTCTCAGTCCGCGCAGCGGCATCTGGAAAACGTATTACGCGGAGCACGAGGGGAGGGCGACGGGGGACGACTGCGCGGCGTTCGCCGCGGGACTGACGCTTGGCGACGGAACCGTGTGTCTGCCGGCACGACTGGAGCCGCGGGACGAAGGCGCAAGCCTGATCTATGTGCAGGAGGGCAAATACCATCAGGTGCGGCGGATGATGGCGTCGCGCGGAATGCCGGTGCGCTACCTCAAGCGGATTGCGGAGGGCGAGCTGACGCTGGGGGAGCTTGCGCGCGGGGAAGTTCTGGAGTTGGATTTCGGGTGTATCTGAGCGGTATGATTCCTGCGATAACGGAGCAAACGCAGCGCGCGAAAACGCGGTATTTTCGAGCGGAAAAGCGCTAACGCAGGTGCGGTGGAATTTAGGGTATCTGACGAAAAACTAGGTAAAGAGCACAAAAACGAAGTCGTGTTTTGAAATGAATTGTCAAAAGACTCTTGCAATAATGCTGAAAACGTAGTATTATGTCTATGGTTGTTTGTGTAAAAAGTATTAGCGCGGGTCGGAGGAGTCCCTTCGTCCAGCGCAGGGAAAGGGAGGACATCCTATGTCCAGTCGCGTTTTTCAGAGTGTGATCGTTCAGATGAAAGAAGCCACCGACCGAATGATCGGCGTGATCGACGCTGATGCGAACGTGATCTCTTGCAGTGATACGTCTATGATCGGCGAGAAGTGGCCGGAGGCTGTCATCAAGCTCAACAGTGCGCCGGATTCCATCGTGGTGGTGGATAAAAAGACGTTTAAGCCGCTGGTGTCGTGGAGCGCGTATTTTGATTACGCGGTGTTCGCCGAGGGCGACGATGAGACGGCACGGAGTCTTTGTGTGATGGCCTATGTGGCGTTGAACGGCGCAAAGACCTATTACGAAGAAAAACACGATAAGGGAACGTTCGTCAAGAACATTATCACCGACAACATTCTACCGGGCGATGTGTATATCCGGGCGAAGGAGCTGCATTTTGTCACCGATGTGCCGCGGGCGGTGTTCCTCGTGCGGCAGGTTGGACGCGCGGATGTGGCGGTTGTCGATCTGCTGAGCAATATGTTCCCGGACAAGCAGCAGGATTTTGTTCTATCCATCAATGAAAAGGACGTTGCAATCGTCAAGCAGATTACGCCGACGACGGAAAAAGAGGATCTGCTGAAGATTGCGCGGCAGATTGAGCAGACGCTCCATACGGAGCTGTTCATCAAGACGATGATCGGCATCGGCACGGTGGCCGGCCATCTGCGCGAGCTGGCCGACTCCTATAAGGAAGCGCAGGTCGCCATTGAGGTCGGAAAGGTGTTTGACACCGAGAAAACCATCATCAACTATGAGAATTTGGGCATTGGGCGTCTGATCTATCAGCTGCCGACGACCCTGTGCGAGATCTTCCTGTCGGAGGTGTTCAAG
>CAKUJA010000134.1 GCA_934661135.1 uncultured Oscillospiraceae bacterium | reverse complement strand
CCCCCCACCGCCGCTTTAAGGTCAGCAATGCCAGCGATCTGCCGCAGCAGGCCGATACCCTGCTCAACTCCAGGAGCTTCCTGATCGCGCGTAACGCCATCCCCGGCGATGTGCAGCCGGGCGACATCTCCGGCGGCGTCATCTACGGCAACAACAAAAATGGCGACTGGACCAACTATACACTCAGTTCCCAGGCCGCCTATGCGCTATATACCACCTGCATTCTGCCCGATCTGACCGAATCCGCCATTGGCCTTGTGCATTACAACACTTCTTCGGAAATCACCTCAGAGGACATTTGGACCGGCATCACCATCGAGATCTATATGTCCGACACCTGGCATCCCAGATACTATCCTGCGGACACCGGGGGCGCCTACTTGCTGAGTTACGACTATTCGCTCACGACCGACGCCAGCCGTTGCATCGACTACGTCGAAGAACTCGGCTTCGCTGTTCCCCAATAATCTCCCTCCACCGGCTCTCCCCATCGGAGAGCCGGTTTTGCCGCCCATTGACTTCCCACCCGGATGTGGTATACTGAATTCGACTCTAAATCAACAGTGAGGTGTCTCCATGCGAAACTGTCTGCTTTCCCTGCTGCTCTGCGCCTGTCTGCTAATTATACCGGTTTGCGCCGCCGAGACCGATGAAGCCTATATGCGCTCCGGTCCGTTTACCTATGAAAACACCGACGCCGAAGTCAGCTTCCCGGTTCCCGACGGCTGGTCGCAGTATGTCGATCCCGCCGACGCGCCCAACGAAGCCTATTTCTTCTCCGATTCCGACGGCTGCTATTTCTACTTCTATGCCGCCGACTACTGGGCAGAGCTTCCCGAGGACGCACAGGATGCCATTGATCCCGCGTCGCTCGATCTTTCTGCCTATTCCGAGGCCGAGCTTGAGGACTATTTCTACCTGCCCTCCGGCAGTCTCGCTGGTGTGACCTACGGCTCCACGCCCTACTATCTCGTTGAGGAGACCCTGACTGACGACGAAATCGATGAAACCGCAACCATCACCGAAATAATCACCGCCAATAACGGTTTCCTCTATTACTTCCAGTTCGATGGCACAACGGCAGACAGTTCGTTTACCGACGTCGAGTTCATGCTCGCCGGTCTGGACTTCCATGCCGATTCAGCTTCCTGCCAGCCAAGCGCCGATGTGCCGAACAGTAAACCGGAACCCACCGATACGATCTCCGATCTGACCCGGCGCTATCTTTTCATCGGCCTGTCTGTTGTCCTCATTTTGGCCGTGCTCATCGTTGTCTGCCTGGTGGTCGCGCGTAATGGCCGCAAACACCGTCATTCTGGCACCAAACGCTATTTAAACGGTGAGGAAGTCATCGGCGACGGCGACTGTGACGATGATGCCCGCGCGCTCTACCGCCGCCGCGGTCCGGAGCTGGACTACCATGAGGACAATCACCGCGGCCCCGATCTTGACTGAAAAAGCCAGCAAAGTCCCAGCACCTTCAAAATCGCAATGCCCTCTCCGGCTCCCGGAGAGGGCATCTTGACTGCTTCAGCTGACAACACCGGCTATCTTCGCATCATCAGCCTTGCCTGTTCCTTCGTCACCCCCAGCGCCGCAAGCTGCTGCTCACTCGGCAGCACGCCGACCGCCAGCAGCGCCTTTGCGCTATCCTTCAGCAGCTCATCGTTGTACTGCCGTGCCGACAGCGTCGGCGTCCCCCGATAATCCCCTGTCACCTTCGCGGCCGACAGCGCAAACTCATTCTCCCACTCACGCACCGACTGCTGAAATTTTGCATTGGAGAGCTGATATTCCGCCGCCCACTGCTCCAAGGACATCAGCTGCTTCAAATACTCCTGTGAGACCTCCAGCAGCTTCTCCGCCTTCTGCATCTCGCCCTGCGCGCGGAGATCCGCAATCTGCCGCTGCGTGTCCGTTGCCAGCTTCACCTGTGCCGCATTGATCGCCAGCTTGTTTTCCGCAGCCTGGTTCTGAATCGAATTGTACTGCGCCAACCCGATTCCGCCGCGGTCGCCGCGCAGCTCTGCGTAGAGCGCCGCATTGTCCAGTGCGTTGGCCTCGCCCGCCGCGTTCTGGTCGCGCTGCGTCTGATACATCACCTTTGCGTCCTCCTCGGCGCGCTGCAACGCTCCGACGCCCTGCTCCACCGCGTAGTCGATCTTGCCCTCTGCCTGCCGCAGCGCAGCGTCGCGCCAGGCGTCCAAATCCGCACGTGTGCCGCTGCTGCCGCTACCGCCGCTGCCGCTTGCCGCATCCATTGCCGCACCGCCAGCCGCATTCCGCGCGCTGCCAACCCGCTGCGAACCGCTGTCCCCCGGCACCTCGTAATACCGCCCTGTATCTGTCAAATACGCGTCGAGCTGTGCATCGCTCACGCCGTACATCCGCTTTGCGTTTTCCCGGTCATAGTCCACCACATCGCCGTACCCCAGCGAGCGGTTCGCCGTCGTCCATCTTCCTGTCTTTCCGTCATAGCTGCTCTCCACGCCGCCTGCATACTGATTGAGCACCTGGTTCAGTTCCAAATTCTCCTGATGAAGCGCATCCTTCTCCGCCTTGCTCCCCGCCGTATGCCACGCCTGCGAGTTTTCCAGCATCTTCTGACGAATCTGGTTCGCCTTCATCCTCACATTCTGCTCCGTGGTATATCCGTTCGTCCAGAGTCCGCTCGCAGCATCATAGCTTTCGTTGTATTTCTTCATCTCCTGCGCCATCTGCGCGGCATCTTTCGTTGCCATTCGTTCACTCCTTTCTCGTCAAAACCGGCACATTCCCCTTGTTGCCCACATTCAAATCAAGTGCCGCGGCCACGTCGCGGATTTTCACATAGTTGGTTCCGTTTTTCAGGATGCGTTCAACCTCGACGGGTTTTCCGTCAACAATCATCTTGCACTTGCTTACCATTTCGACCCGTTCCTCAACTTTCTTTCTGAATTTTTTGATTCCGTCCGGGTCATCGACCCAGTATTTGGGGCACAGCTTCCCGGTCACATCGTAATGCCGAATAATATGATCTGTCGGGATGCCGTACTTTTCGCAGAGCATCGCAACGAGATCGGCCGCATTGTCAATTGTCTTGGCCGTAGCCATTACGCGGCCATCCCGCTTCGCGTCACACAGCTCAATCCCGATGGAATTATGATTCCGGCAGCTCGGGTGACGGTAGGAATTTGCACCGCAGTGATATGCAACATAGTCCTCCGGCACCGACTGCGTAATCGAATCGTCATCCACGAAATAATGCGCGCTCGCAACCGGATTAAGCGGCTGCTGGAAATATCGACCGTTGCTTTCGTCGCTGTCCCCGTCATTGGCCGTGTAGTGCATAACAATCCACTGTACGGGTGCGTTTCGTTTCCCGCCATAATTGGAGCGGTTGCATGGGGTTGTTTTAATTGGAACCATCGCCGTCACCCAAATGCGCCGCATCGGTCAGACCTTCGGCCAGCAGATAGCCAAGCACGGAAGCGCCCTGCATGATGACGCCCGTGACCATCTGCGCCGTGTTCTCTGCGCCGCCGAATGCCAAAATCAGGCCGGACACAAAACCGGCCACGGCCACCCACAGCTTCCGAGAAGTCAATTTGCGTTTCCAATCAATTTTCATGGTATGTAACTCCTTTCAGTCCTTGAGCACGATCTCCAAAAACCGTGCCTTTTCCTCTGCCGTATACGTTTCCGGCAAACTCTTGATGTACTTGATTGCGTATTTGCTGCGGTTCTCGTTCTTAGCCTTCCAGAGGTAAAACCCGCTGCAAGCCGTGGTCTCCGCGATGACGGCCAATGTGATCTCCACCAGCGGCAGGCCGAACGCACAGAGAATGACCAGAATCACGCTCACAATGCCGCTTCCAAGCAGCCACTTCTTTGAGAACTCCATCACACAATCCCCGCATGAGCCAGCGCAAAGCCGACCAGCGCCCCAACAATGGCCGTCACGACCGCCTTGACCAGCGCTTCCCACTTACTCCCCGGCACAGCTTTCAGTGCCTTGACGTCCGTCTTGATCTCCTGCACGTTGCTCTCAATGGTCTCCTGCTTCGTGGCGAGGACTTCGACCGACGTCGCCAGCGTGTGCAGCGCCCGGTTATCCTCCTCTAGGTCGTTGATGCGGTGCGTGTTGCTCTTGGATCGCTGGTCGATCTCCACGATCTTTGCCTGAATTCCATCATCCATCTCTTACTTCCTTTCCCGGCATAGAAAATGCCGCCCTGTCATACTTGACAAAGCGGCACATTCGGCTATAATGGAAATAGAAAAGGGCGCTGCTACGGCGGTCAGTCCGAATCAGTCAAAAGAAAAACGCAGTTGACCGCTCGGGTTCCAGCCGGGCGGTCAACAAACTTTCTGGGTCAATAGCAACATGATAAGTACCATGATTGCCAATCGAAGCAGGAATCGAAGGACTTTCGCCCTCCGCCTGTGTCCCATCAGCATCACCCCCTTTACAGGGAAGTGACTGACCGCCGTTTTTGATAGCAGCGCCCCGCCCCTTTCGGGGCACGTCCATCATAGCATGAACGAAGCGCCTTGTCAATTTCCGCCGAATGGCGGTTTTTTGCTATACAAAAGCATAGCAAAAAACGAAATGTGCCATTTCCTCGCCCCTGTGGGGCAACCGGAAATGATGCACAAAAACTTCATGCACCGGCATTTGCACATTTTTGTGGTGCGGTGCTCACGCATGAAGTTTTATGCCTGTTCCTTCCAACCAGCAGGATATGCCGCTGGTGAATATACATTCGCGTCAATCAGACTGATATAGTGCTTGCCGTTGAATGTGATCTTATCGCCCTTTTTGTACGCATCGTGCGCACCAGTAGGTTGCACAAATTCAGGCCATTCGTCCAGTGAAACGACTACGAACAGCGCCGGTGTAACGT
>CAKUJA010000133.1 GCA_934661135.1 uncultured Oscillospiraceae bacterium | reverse complement strand
TCAAGTTTGAAAAACTGCTTGATTGAACGCGAAGGGGGCTCTTTGCCCCCTTCACTCTTCCCCTGCGACTCTGTCGCAATACTGCATTCCAGCGTTTTTTGACAGTCTCAAAGCGGCTCCCTCATTCGAGGGAGCCGCTCATCTTTATGCCTTTGCCATCAGCTCTGCCGCCGGCATAATCCCGGCGACATTCGCCTGTTCCATCTTTCCCGCGTCGCAAAGCGCCGCTGTCTCCGGATCGATCGGCAGCCGCGCCAGCACCGGCAGGCTGTATTCCAGCGCAATCTCACTGAGCTTGCTCTTGCCGAAGATTTCAACCTGCTTTCCGCAGTCCGGGCACTGGAAATAGCTGTAATTCTCCACAAACCCATAGACCGGCACGTTCATCATCCGCGCCATATTGACTGCCTTCGACACGATCATCGACACCAGGCTCTGCGGACTGGTCACAATCACCACGCCGTCCACCGGCAGCGATTGGAACACCGTCAGCGGCACATCGCCGGTTCCGGGCGGCAGGTCAACGAACATATAGTCCACATCGCCCCACTGCACGTCCGACCAGAACTGCTTCACCGCACCGGCCACAACCGGCCCGCGCCAGACCACCGGGTCAGTCTCATTTTCGAGCAGCAGATTGATCGACATCACCTTGATTCCGCTCTCGGTCTCCACCGGGAATAGACCCTCGTCGCTGCCTGCGGCGGACGAATGCAGGCCAAACGCCTGCGGAATCGACGGACCGGTAATATCGGCGTCCAAAATTGCGGTTTTATATCCGAGCTTCTGCATGGCCACAGCCAGCAGGCTCGTCACCGTCGACTTGCCAACACCGCCCTTGCCGGATACGACCGCAATCACTTTTTTTACATTGGAATGTGCGTTTGCCGGCGCCAACAGGCTCTCCGGCTTGCGGCTTGCGCAGTCCGAACCGCAGTTCGAGCAGTTACCGCTGCAAGATTCACTCATATTGGGTCTCCTTTTCGGTCAAATACCGTATTTTTTGTTATTATAGTATACCCGGATTGAAAAATCAACCCGCCTGCGCCAACGCCTTGACATAGGAAAATACCTCGCGCAGTTCATAGTTGACCTTCAAAATCCAGGGCGTCGTCCTGCTTCCAATCCCATACGGCTCCATCCCGAGCGACCGCGCAATAAATTTTGCGCGGCTGAGGTGGAATTCGCTCGTAATAATGAGCACCTTTTCGGTTGAAATTCCGGCGGATTCCGCCAGCTCCTTCGCATTGACGAGATTCTCGCGCGTTGTCCGCGCCTTGCTCTCCTGCAAAATCCGCTCCGCCGCAATCCCCTTCTCGCGCAGATAGACCTCCATGACAGACGCTTCGGTCTGCGTCTCGTCCGCGCCCTGTCCGCCGGACACAATCACGCGCGCCGCCGGGTGCGCTTCCAGATATTCCGCCGCGAGGTCGAGCCGTTCGCGCAGCGTCCGGCTCGGCCGGTCGCCGTGCGTCTGTGCCCCGAGAACAACCACAAACGGCACATCCTCCTCCGGCGCGTCGTCCCGCCCATCGAGCGCGATGAACCCCATCATACCGAATACCGCCGCCATCCCGAGCGCCGCAAGGCTCCACAGTACCCGCCGCCAGCGTTTTCCCCTCTCGCCGCGCAGCAAACAGCACGCCGCCATCACACCGGCAAGCAGCAGCAGACAGACGCCGGTCATCGCAATGTGCCACGGCGTCAGCAGACACCCGATTCCAAGCGCCGCACACAGCGCCGCCAACCAAAGCAGTCTCATCCCTCGCCCTCCAGCGCAAGGCTCAGCTCCTCCCATTGCTCCATCAGTGCGGCAAGCTGTTCCTCGGTCTCTGTCTTTTCGGCCATCAGCCGCGCAAGCTCCTGATAGTCGCTTGCAGCCGCTTCGATCTGCGGCTCATATGCGGCCACCGCCGTCTCCAGCTTTTCCACCTCGCGCTCCACCGCGCGCAGCTTCTTTTCCACGGCCTTGCTGTTTGCCGCCGCAGCTTTCGGCTTTTCCTTGTGCTCCTTCTTCTCCCGCGCAGCCTGCGGCGCCGCAATCGCTTCTTTTTCCTTGATTGCGCGGTATTTCGCGTATCCGCATGGGAAATCGCGGATCTGCGCATTTTCCAGTTCCCAAATGCGCGTGGCGAACTTGTCCACGAAATAGCGGTCGTGCGACACGAAGATCAATGCGCCCTCATACTCCTCCAGCGCGTCCTCCATCCACTCGCGCGACGCAATATCGAGGTGGTTCGTCGGCTCGTCGAGAATCAGCAGATTGATTTTCTCGTCCATCAGCATACAGAGCCGCAGCCGGCTCTGTTCTCCGCCGGAGAGCGCCGAAACGGGTTTGAACACATCCTCGCCCTCAAACAGATACGCGCCCAGCCGGTCGCGCGCCGTCTGCACCGAGCATCCCTTTTCATAGAGCATCGTATCCAGCAGCGTCCGCTCCGGGTGCTCAAACCGGATGATCTGCGGCAGATAGGCCCACTTCACCGTCGGCCCGAATTTCACCTTGCCGGCGCCGGCCTCCTCGCCGAGCAGAATTTTCAAAAACGTGCTCTTGCCGGTTCCGTTGTCGCCGAGCAGCGCGATGCGTTCGCCGCCTGCAACCTCAAGATCGACATTTTCAAACAGCGTCCGCCCGTCGAAGGCCTTGCCCAATCCCTTGATCGAGAGCACCTCGTCGCCGAAAAAATCCCGCTGCGCAAAGCGCGCGCGCATCGTCTTATCCTGCGTCGGCCTGTCCGTTTTCTGAATCCGATCCATCCGGTGCTGAATCGACATGGCGCGCCGGTAGAGCGTCCGGTTGTTGATGCCCCAGCCCTTCATGCGCTCAAGCGTAAATCCGAGCTGGCCGAGCTTCGCCTGCTCCTTCTCATATTGCTTTAGCTGCAACTCAAAGCGCGCCTGCTTTTCCTGCACATAGAACGAGTAGTTCCCGGAGTAAAATTCCGCCTTGCCGTCGTGAATCTCCACAATCCGGTTCACCACGCGGTCGAGGAAATAGCGGTCGTGCGAGATGGTCAAAACTGTCCCCTTAAATTTCGAAATATACTCCTCAAGCCATTCCACCGCGTGCATATCGAGGTGGTTCGTCGGCTCGTCGAGCAGCAGGATGTCCGTCTGCTCCAGCAGCAGCCGCGCCAGGTTCACGCGCGTTTTCTCGCCTCCGGACAGGCTGTCGAACACCTGTTCCCGCTGCTCCTGCGTCACGGCAAGGCCATTGCAGATCTTGTCGGTCTGCGTGTCCATCTCATAGCCGCCGCCCACCTGAAAACGGTTGGCAAGCTGGTCATATTCCCGCAGCAGCGCGTCGCTCGCGTGCTCCGCCATCTCCGTCTCCAGCGCGCGCATCTGCCGCTTGATCTTCTCCAATCCCGCAAACGCCGTGTGAAGCACCTGCTCCACCGTATACCCGGCGGGGTAGTGCGGAATCTGTGAGATCAGGCCGACCTTTTTGCCCTGTGCGAAGCTGATCTCGCCGGAATTATAGTCAAGTTCCCCCGTCAAAATGCGAAACAGCGTCGTCTTTCCCGCGCCGTTTTTCCCGAGCAGGCCGACCCGCTCCCCCGACTGCACGTCAAACGTAATGCCGTCGAGGAGATTGGTGTCCGCGTCAAAGCTCTTAACGAGGTTTTGAATGGAAATGTCAATCATCGTGTTTCCCCATCGCGGGCGTAAAGCTCGTCCCGCGTCATCAGTAAATTCAGCGCGTCCAGCATCGCGTTCGCGCTCAAGTATCCCGGAAGCTGCAATTCCTTCAAAAGCGCCTGCCGCTTTTCGGCGCTTCCCACACCACCGCTCAGGCCGAGCGTATAAAGGTCGAGCTTCGTAATCCGCCCGTCCGCGCGCCTTGTCTGCCCGCCGACGGTTGCGCCCGCGTCGCGCAGCGCGCGCAGAATGATTTCCGGCGTCATGCCCTCCACGCCGAGCAGTCCGGCCTTCCCGGGCGCGGCCTTCCGTTTTTCCTTGCCCGCGATTTCCGGCACATAGGCGTGCAGCACGCCCTCCCTGGGCAGCGCGCCGCGCAGGAAACTGCGAATCACCAGTCCCGCGCCGTCTGAATCTGTCAAAATCACCAGTCCGCACGTCTGCGCCGCCCGGCGCAGCAGCGCCAGCAGCTCCCGGTCGTGCATCACGGAAAAACCGTTTGTCTGAAAGATCGTCGTATCCACGATCTGACTCAACGTGTTTTTATCATACCGCCCCTCGACGACAATCGCCTGCTCAACGTGTACCATTGCGTGCCTCCTGTGCCAGCGCCGCAATCAATACCTCCAGCAGCCGCTCCGGGTCATCCTGACTCGATTTCATATCGCGGTCGGCCTGCAAGCACAGCTCCACGGCGCGCCTGCAAAATCCCTCGCCGACGCGTCTCGCCGCGTTTATGGTCAGTCCCGCCGGGTAGCTTTTCAGTCCCGTCAGTTCCATCAACGCCTGCTGTCCCTGCCCCGCTGCCATCACGGTTTTTGCATAGTAAATCCGCCGCATCTGGTTGCCGATCGCGCCCAGAATCAAAATCGGCTCGGTCTGCATCGCATAGAGCTCCTGCAATTTCCGCAGCGCCGCGTCATAGTTGCCGTCTACCAGCGCGTTGGAGATGTCAAACGTCTGCGCCGTCAGCGCCGGGATGACCACCGCGTCCACATCGCCCTTCGTAATCTCCGCGCCCTTCGCGTAAGACGCTACCTTTTCAATCTCGCTCGCCAGCGTCGTCATCGTCCCATCCGTGATGAAAATGAGATACTGGCAGACCTGATCGCTGACGGCTTTCTCGTGCGCCCGAAAATGGCGCGCAATCCACGCAATCAAGTCCCGCTCCGACTGCTTCACAAACTCCACCTGCTGCGCCTTCGTCTGAAACACCTCGTTCAGCTTGCGCATCGTGCCGTTTGTTTTAAACTCCACCGTATCATAGTAGAGCACCAGACAGCAGTACGGCGGCAGATCGCTGAGCACCTCGCGGTACTGCTCCCTTGCCCCCTCCGCC
>CAKUJA010000132.1 GCA_934661135.1 uncultured Oscillospiraceae bacterium | reverse complement strand
ACCGCCACTATGTAGACGAAGCCGCCGAGCTTGCTGCAAGGCAGAAAAAGCGCGTTGACCCCTCTTTCCATGAAAGGATTGACGGGCTGCTTGACGCTTACGCCCGGAAGCTGGCGGCGAACATGAATAAGGGCTATGAGATCACCGCCCGCGTCCCGTCCATTATGATTGCCGGGGGAAGCAACTTCCCTGTCCGCAAAAAGGAGAAGCAGAACGCCGCCGCAGATAAGAACATGGAGGAATACCGGGAGATACAGGGTTTGCTTGACAAAATCCGCAGTACCGGCATGGGCGGTATCAGTGCCGACGACCCGAACGCCGTTTCTAAGCTGGAAAGCAAACTTGCAAAGCTGGAAGCCTTGCAGGAAACCATGAAAGCGGTCAACGCTTACTACCGCAAGCATAAGACCCTTGACGGCTGCCCCCATTTATCCCCGGAGCAGATTGAAAAAATGAAAGCGTCCATGTCCGGGAGCTGGCGGGGGAACCCGAAACCCTTTGAAAGCTATGAATTATCCAACAACAACGCGGAAATCCACAGGCTGAAAGACCGCATTACCGCCCTTACCCGCAGGAAAGAGCTTGGATATGTGGGCTGGGAGTTTGACGGGGGACGTGTGGAAGCCAATACAGCGGATAACCGCTTGCAGATTTTCTTTGATGAAAAGCCGGACAAGGAAATCCGGGAGGAATTAAAAGGGAACGGCTTCCGTTATGCGCCCAGCGCGGAAGCATGGCAGCGGCAGCTAAACGACAATGCGATCTACGCCGCCGACCGTATCAAGTGCATACAGCCCCTTAACGGGGAAAGCCCCACCGAGTTACAGAAACGGGCAAGGCGGGAAGCCGCCGCACAGAAAGAAGCCGTCCCGGAGCAGCCGCAGGAGGAAACACAGGGCGCGGAGCCGGGGAACGCCGTCACGCCGGAAACCTTTTACAAGGTGCGGCAGAACCCGTACAGTGACAGCCCGGAAAACAGCTACATTTTGCAGGAGTATGTCGCGCAGGATAACGGCATGGCAAAGCTGGGGGATATTCTCTACACGGGAACCCCGGAAAAGTGCCGGGAGCTTTTGGGGAAGCTGGAAACCGGGGAACTGACACAGGGCGACGTAAAAGAGCTTTATGCAAAGGCACAGGAAGCACAGCCCGCCGCCGAGCCGGGACAGGGAACGCCGGAGCCGACCGCCACCGGGAAAGAGCCGGACAAAGACACCTTTTCCATTTACCAGTTAAAGGACGGGGACGGTATGCGGGACTATCATTTTGAGCCTTACGACCGTCTGCAGGCGGCTGGGCTTTCCGTGGAAGCGGCAAATTATAATCTGATCTACACCGCCGAGCTTACGCCGAGGACTTCCCTTGAAGATATTTATACCCGTTTCAATATCGACCACCCCAAAGATTTTAAGGGACACAGCCTTTCCGTATCGGATATAGTGGTGCTTCATCACAACGGGGAGGACACCGCGCATTACGTTGACAGTTTCGGCTATAAGGAAGTGCCGGAGTTTTTACAGGAGCAGACACCGCAGCTTACCCCCGACACCCGCATGACCGGGGAGCAGATCAGAACGCCACGGGGGAGCTTTTCTGTAACCGATATGACCGCCGAACAAATGAGGGAAGCCGGGTATGGACTTCACCATACGTCGGAGGACGGAAAATATCTCATTATGGGGAACGGGACACAGGCGTTTGCAGTTGCCGCCGAGCAGCCGGAAAAGGCAGACACCCTAAAGCACGTCGAGGACGCTATCGAGCAGAACGACAACCATTTTGACGGTATCATCAACAATACCCCTACCGCTGACGAGCTGGAAGCAAAGGCAAGAAACGGCGAACAGATCTCCCTTGCCGAGTATGCCGCCGCGCTGAAAGCGGAAAAGGAACAGGGAAAGGAAACGAAACCGGGGAAAAAGACCGAAAAGAAGCCCTCTATTCGGGCGCAGCTCAAAGCCGACAAGGAACGGGCAGCGCAGAGGAAACAGGCAAGAAGCAAGTCGCAGGACTTGGAAAGGAGCTGATTATGGGGAAATTGAATAAATTTGAGAATGTGGACGTGTTCGCTTCCCTTGAAGCCATTATGAAGCAGAACACGGGATTTTATCAGAGTGATTTTGACATTGACAAAAAGATCATTGCGGAAAAGGCGGCAAGCCAAAACCCCGCTGACAAAACGCTCTTGTGGCTTTCCCGCCCGTCCGGGACATACTGCTTTCGGGAGCGTGACGTTTTCATCAGCGACACCGCCCCGCATAATACATGGCGTTTCTACAAGGAGCAGACCCGCGACCCTATCCTTGCTTACGCCGTGGAGCTGACCGGGGTACAGGACGGGAAGATCACGGGCAATCTCTATGAGCTGGACTATGAAAAACACTATGAGCGCGTCAAAGACAATACTGTTGACGCTGGGACGGTGACGCTTGTTTATGAGCATGGGACGAGGGAGCAGCCAGCCGAGCAACATTTTAATGGCTATCCCGACCCCCAGCTTGGGAAGTTTGAATATTTTGAAGTACAGCCGAAAGACCCGGAAGCCCTGCAATCCCTGTTACGGGAAGAAAAGCACAGCCGGGATAAGCTGACACCGGGGGACTTAAAGGAACATATCGCCGCATTGCATGAGGGTATGATCGAGCATGAAGCGCGGCGCATTGTGGCAGACATGAAAAAGCTGTCTGCCCCCAACAGCCCGGATAAATCTCATTTCATGGTGGAGCTGTCCCCGTCCTTTGAACGGCTTGCGTCCACAAAGGACACGGAACGCCTTTTCTCCATGCTGCCCTATAAGACCCTTGCTTTCTCACAGATCAAGAACAGCTACGGTACATACGCACTGATCGGTAAGGACGAGAACCGGGACAAGGAGGTAAGGAAGCCCCGCCCCTCTGTCCGGGCGCAGCTTGCACAGGATAAAAAGAGAACCGTCCCGAAAAAGGCGGCGGCAAAAAAGAAAGATCACGGATTGGAGGTATGAGCATGAACAAATATAACAATTTCACGGTTGAGGAAACCAACCTTTTGAGTATCTACATGACAGGCAGCAAGGAGGGGCTTGTAGTGGCTATGAACGCCGCGCTGCCCTTTATGGAGGGGGAAATGCGGGACTTTGCCGCCCGTACCCTTGCCAAAGTGGGGCGCATGACCGAAGCGGAGTTTGCGGGGCTTGCCCTTTACCCCGCCGACGAGGTATGAGCGACATTAAGCGGCTTACGCCGCCCCAAAGCCGGAAAGTCAATACCCTTGTGCGCCGGACGTGCTGTAACTGCGATAATGGGAACTGTATCTTGCTTGACGACGGGGACGAGTGCGTATGCCCGCAGCTCATTTCCTATTCCCTGCTCTGTAAATGGTTCCGCATTGCGGTACTGCCCGCAGATAAGGAGCTGTACGCCGAGCTTTGCCATACGGAGGATATGAGGCGGTGTAGCGTGTGCGGTGCGCCCTTTGTTTCCAGCTCTAACCGGGCTGTCTACTGCCCGGACTGCCGGAAGCGTATCACCCGCAGACAGACCGCCGAGCGAATGAGGAAAATGCGGGCGAATGTGACGCGATAGGGGCGAAATAAGCCTTGATTTATGCGGCTTTCCGGGCGGGAAAATAAGGCAGCAAGGGATTTATACCTTTACCCCCGAAAATGGCGTTCTATTGCGTAACAATCCAATCTCTGCACCCATGAGAAAACCGGGGCGCGGTGGCTATCTGACAGCTACCGCGTCCCGGCTATTTTTTTGTGTCCTTATCCGCGCTCTGTCTGCCTTTCCCGCTCCGGCTGCTTCTCTGTCTGTAAAATACTGTCTATGTTCCGTTTGATAACATCATATTCCTGCACCTGTTTTTTCAGCTTGCCATAATCGGCATAAAGGCTTTCTTTCTGTCCTTGCAGCTTTTCATATTCCGCTTGGAGGACGGGGACGCTGGGGAGCTTGCCGCCGATCTGCGCCGCCTTTAGTGCCTTTGCCGCCGCTTCATGGAGGATAATACCCCGTTCATGCTCTGCCCGGTACTTCTCTTTGTTCCGGGCTTTGCGGTAGGCTTCATAGAGGGGCTTTGTCTTTTGGTAGGTAGTGACATTCTTAATGAGCAATGCCATATCTGATAGACGCTTTTCCACTTCCTTTAGGCTGTCCCCTGCCTGTTCGCTTGCCGTGGTGATTTCCTCTATCCGGGTGAGCAGATCGGCGTACTGCTCAATCTTATTTTCCGTAAGGAAATTCATAGTCTTTGCCGCCTGTTTCAGATTGTGGATTTTCGCCCACTGTTCATAGCCTCGGCTTTGTTGTGCTTTGATACTGTGCTCAATATCAATGAGAAGATTAACGCCCTTGCGCTCTGCCTTTGGAGCTTTGGCGGCACGGGTACGCTTGCCCGCTATCCGTTCTTTTATGGCTTCCTCCGTATAGTCCGTGCCGAGGGTTTTCAGACGGGTAAACCGTTCCTGCCCCGGTGCGCGGCATGAGATATATTTTCCGGGCTTGATCTCATATCCTGCCGCCTGTAACCGCTGCAATAGTTCCTCAAAGCTGGAAACTTGGGGAATGAGCGCGTCCACGGCGATCTTTAGCTTGCCTTTCCAGCTTGTCCCCGTTTTCTCCGCTTGATATTCTGCATAGCTCTTTCCCTTGCTGCCCTTGCCGGGGACGACCACGGAAAGCCCATTGTCCCGGCACAGCTTGTCGCTCATGTTCCGTATACCGTAATAGCTCCTTTTGTTGGAATTGTATTTGTGGTGGTCTACGAAGTTCACCGCGCAGAAAATAATGTGGTTATGGATATGCCCCTTGTCAATGTGCGTCGTCACAACATACTCATGTTGCCCCTTTGTTACCGCGTCGGCAAGCTGCTTTCCGATTTCATGGGCTTTCTGATAATCCACTTCCCCCGGCTCAAAGGACTGTATCAGATGAAAGGCTAAATTGTTCCCCTTTTGGAGTGCTTGGGACAATGTATATTCAAACTCAATATCTGCCGTTTCATAGGAGCAGCCGAAAGAGGACACAAGCATTTTTCCGTCCGTCTTGTCCGGGTTTTCGAT
>CAKUJA010000131.1 GCA_934661135.1 uncultured Oscillospiraceae bacterium | reverse complement strand
AGTCTGCGGCGTATGGAATTCGGAAAAATTACGGTAGAATTGTAGGGGCGGACGACTCTGTCCGCCCGGCAGTAGGCAAAGATGGTTTCGCAGAAGTCTGCGGCGAAATCGTAGTACGGTAAGGGCGGACAGAGTCGTCCGCCCCTACAAGGTACAGCATAAAATCAAAGGTTGTACCGTATCCGCAGGCAAGCACATGACCGCCATCATCAAGATCGCGTGCGGTGTGGGAAGGACAGCGAAAAACCAATCTGCAACCCAGCGGAGCGGTTGCGGATTGGAAAGGAAGAAGGAAGGAGCGGATATAGAGTTTTCGGCGTCAGCCGGAAACGGAATGGAGCGAGTTTCTTCTGACGCGATGGCGGCACGGGGAGTGGTTTCGGTTTCGGAAGTGCTCTTTCTTTTCTTCACCGGGCGCGGAGGTTCTTTTCTTTCTCGAAAAGAGAAAGAAAAGAATGGGGCGCAAAAGGGGCGGATGCCCCTACAAGGAGACGATTTCAGTGCCGGGTCAGAGCGACGAGAAGCTCCAGTACGCCGTAGAGGATTGGCTGGTGGAGCAGGTAGATGAAAAGCGACTGGCGGCCGCACCAGCAGAAAAAGCGGAACAGGAAAAAGTCCTTTGCCGCGCCGGGCAGGAGCGTCTGCTTGCGGGCGTAGACGGTACGCCCGAGGACAACGCCGAGCAGGAACCAGCCGAGCTGCGGGAAAATCGGGAAATAGTCGGAAGAATAAAAGCCGTGGGAGACCAGACCCAGCGGGAACAGCAGAGGCGTGTCGACCACAACGCCGGTGATGGCGTAGCCGACGAGAATAATGCAGAGCGCGAGGACGGTGAGCGGGATGGTCGGGAGTTTGCGGAAGATGGGATAGACCATCATGCAAAGGCCGAGCAGATGCAGCACGCCAAACCAGACGATGACCGTGCGGTCGGCCATGCCGAGCCAGTACATCCCGGCGGTGACGAGGGAGATGAGCATCCCCGCGCCGAACACGATCAGGCCGCGGCGGAAGCTGCGCGAGCCGAGCGTGGCGCAGCAGCCGGAGAGGACGACAAATATGACGCCGCCGTATTCCTGTACGAACAGGAACCACGCGGGAAGCGTAATGTTCAGGCCGATGAAATATTGCAGGTCAAACAGAAAATGGACGACGATGACGCAGAGGATACAGAGCCCGCGCAGTGCGTCCAGCTCCCAGATTCGCTGTTTTTGCATAGTATTCTCCTGAAAAGACAGACTGGCCGGGCGGCCAGTCTGACGTAGTTTGTGGTGGCGGGGCGACAGAGCTGTCCGTCCCCCGCATTCAAAATCGATGGCGCGATGGCGACCGGAAGATTGAGCCGATGAGGGCGTCACCCCTTCATGGTGCAGCGCAAAATCGAGAGGGTGGGCGCGTTAATTGCCCTCGTGCGCCTGGCGCTCGGCTTCTTCCTCCTCGAGGACGCGGTAGGCGACCTTGCCGACGAGGGTCTTGGGCAATTCGCTGCGGAACTCGATGTCATACGGCATGGCGTATTTCGCAATATGGCCGCGGCAGTAGTCAAGAATTTCCTGCTTGACTTCGTCGGACGGCTCATAACCCGGGCGAAGAACAACAAAGGCCTTGACCTTTTGAATCTTATAGGGGTCTTTGACGCCGATGACGCAGGAGAGGAGCACCTTCTCATGGCCGTCGATGACGTTTTCCAACTGGCCGGGATAGACATTATAGCCGGATGTGATAATCATACGCTTGATGCGCTGCGAGAAGTAGACGAAGCCATCCTCGTCCATCTTGCCGAGGTCGCCGGTATGGAGCCAGACGCGGCCGTCGTCGTGGCGGCGGAGCGTATTGGCGGTCTCCTCGGGGTTATCGACGTAGCGGAGCATGACGGAAGGGCCGGAGATGCAGATCTCGCCCTCGACGTTCGGGTCGATCTCGTCGGTGGTGCCGGGTTTGACAATCTTGTAATAGGTATCGGGGAAGGGGACGCCGATGGAGCCGACGCGGTTGTAGTCCTTCGGGGTCAGGCAGCTCGCCGTGACGCACTCGGTCAGGCCGTAGCCCTGACGGATCTGAACGCTGGCGTTGTGCGACTTCAGGAAGGCGTCGACCTTCTTTTTCAGCTCGATGGACAGGCTGTCGCCGCCGCAGAATACGCCCTTCAGACAGGAGAGATCCGCGTTTTCGAGTTTATCGGCGCGCAGCAGCGCCTCAAAGAGCGTCGGGACGCCGGGGATGATATTCGGCTGCTTTTTAATGAGCAGATCGGCATACGTATTGACATTGAATTTCGGGACAAGGATGCAGCACGCACCGCCGATCAGGGCGGTATGGATGCCGATGCCAAGACCGAAACCGTGGAACACCGGCATGACGGAGAGCATCTTCATGCCGTTGATCGGCGCGAAGCCGGAGGCTGCGATGGTCTGAAGGCCGAGGGCATTGAAGTTCATGTTGGACAGCAGAATGCCCTTGGTGGTGCCGGTGGTGCCGCCGGAATAGAGGATGGAGGCACCGTCGTTGGCGCTGCCCATATCCTTGGGGAGCGGGAGGTTGCGCTTGCGGCCCATGCGCATGAATTCGCTCCACCAGATGTAGCTGCCCTTGCGCGGCGGCTTCGGGTATTTGCGCCCGGCGGTCAGTGCGTAGCCGACGGCGAGGTGGGGCAGAAGCTCATCCTCAACTTTGGCGACGAGGAGCTTGGCGTCCTTATCGTCAAGCTCGGGCATGATGCCCGCAACCTTGGTATAGAACTGATCGAGCGTGAGGATGGCCTTGGAGTGCGAGAAGTTGAGATAGAACTTGATTTCGCCGGCGGCGGAGAGCGGGTGGATCATGTTGCTGACCGCGCCGATGCGATTGAGCGCATAGAACGAGCAGACCGCCTGCGGGCAGTTTGGCATACAGATTGTGACGCGGTCGCCCTTCTGAATGCCGAGCGCGAGGAAGGCGCGCGCGACATCGTCGATCTTCTGCATGAACTGTGCATAGGTCGTCTTTTTGCCCATGAATTCGTAGGCGTCGTTTTTCGGGAACTGGTCTGCCGCAGCCTTGACCATCTGGTAGATGGTTTTGGAGGGATACTCAAGATGGTGCGGCGTGTCGCCGTAATATTTCAGCCAGGGAGCTGAAGAAGAAATGCCCATGTTGCTTTCATCCTTTCAAAATTCACAAGTCACACACCTTGCCGCCCAAGCACCGGATGGGAGAGTCCGTCAAAACGGTGCAGCACACACCAGGCGGCAGTTGTGCCAATTATACTCCTGAAACCGGCAAAACGCAACTTATTTGTTCAAAAGGCGCGCGATTGGCGTCCGGCCGACACGCATGGCGCCCTTGGGACAGAACTCCTGACAGCAGAAGCAGTGGATGCAGGCGCGGCGGTTGACGGCGGGGAGATGCCGTTTCATGGAGATGGCGTGCGCGGGACAAATCTGCGCGCACTTTTGGCAGCCGACGCAGTCGGCGGCGTGCAGCTTCGGATAGGGGCGGAGAAGCGCGGCGATTGCGCCGTTGACAAGCCGGCCGAATGCGCTCCCGCCGGCAAAGGCTGTATCGGGGCGCATGGAGGGAACCACGAAGTCGGGACAGGCGAAGGCGGCGGGAGCGCCGGAGACGGCGAGCTCATCCGCGCTGGCAGGGATCAGGCCGCGCCGCTGCGCTGCGGCAAGCGTCGGCACATCCTGCGCGGAAAGGCCGAGGAGCTGCGCGGCGACAAGGTCGAGCGCGTGGGCGTTTTCGGCGGCGAGAAGGACGCCGAGTTTGCGCGGCTTGCCCTGCGTGGGGCCGTTGCCCTCCATGGCGTAGACCGCGTCGCAGAGGACAAGACGCGGGCGGAAATACTCGCAGAGGTCGACGAGCATCTCGGCGAAGTCCTCGGTTTTGGGGTATTTGCAGTGGTATTCCGGCTTGATTGTGCCGGGAATGACACCGAAAAAGTTCTTGCAGGCGTTTGTCATGGCGAGCATTCCGTGGGTTTTGAGCTTGCAGAAATCGATGATCGCATCGGCGTCGTCGAGCCAGCGGGTGTAGGGGAAGGATTTAGCCTGCACAGCGGCAGGCGCGTGCGCTTCGGCCTGCGTGATGTCGAGATTGAGGTGTGCGCCGGCGGCTTCGCATTGGCGAAGGCCGCAGACGTCGTAGATGCGGCTGAGGTGCGCGACGGTATAGAGACCGCCGGGGCTGTCGCCCAGCGTGACGGAGGCGCCGCGCTCGGTCAGAAGCTCCGTCAGAACGGTGAGCAGCATGGGGTGGACGGTTGCGGCGGCGTCCGGCTTCATGGCGGAGATCAGATTGGCCTTGACTGCGATACGCATTCCGGACTGCACCCAGGAAAGGCCGCCGAGCGGCTCAAGCGCGGAAAGAAGCGCGGCGCGGCACTGGTCGTGGTCATAGCTGCCGCAGGCGGCAAGCGATACATCAAATGGCATAAGAGCCTCCCACAAATCGGTAAAATCAATGCTTACACCATAGCGGAAGGAGACGGAAAAGTCAAGAACGGCGGGAAAATGCGGGAAGCGATGAAAACTGAGAAAAGCAATTGACAAACGGAAACGAGTGTGTTAGAATAAAGCTCGGCTTTTAGAGTCGATATTCGGAGAGATGTCCGAGCGGTTTAAGGAGCTGGTCTTGAAAACCAGTGACACAGCAATGTGCCGTGGGTTCGAATCCCACTCTCTCCGCCATTCTTTCCAATATATTGTCGGAATTCGACCTGCGGAAGTACCCAAGAGGCCGAAGGGGCTCCCCTGCTAAGGGAGTAGTCGTCTAAAAAGCGAGCGAGAGTTCGAATCTCTCCTTCCGCGCCAAAACAGCACATCCCAATCCGGGATGCGCTGTTTCTTTTTGCGCGGAGGAAACCGGAAAAAGCGGGCGGACAGAGTCGTCCGCCCCTACAAGGTGCGGCGGAAGATCGGAGGGACGGGCGGACAGAGTCGTCCGCCCCTACGGGTGCGGCGGAAGATCGGAGGGACGGGCGGACAGGGTCGTCCGCCCCTACGGGTGCGGAGGAAACCGGAAGAAGCGGGCGGACAGAGTCGTCCGCCCCTACAAGGTGTGGCGGAAGATCGGAGGGACGGGCGGACAGAGTCGTCCCCCCCCACGGGGG
>CAKUJA010000130.1 GCA_934661135.1 uncultured Oscillospiraceae bacterium | reverse complement strand
CTTTTTGCCCCCTTCACTCTTCCCCCGCGACTCTGTTGCAATACTGCATTCCAGTGTTTTTTGACAGTCTCAAACGAGGGCATCCCGCTCGGGATGTCCTCGTTTTTTCTTTACTGCATCTCTGCCGCGCACGCCTGCAAAACCCTTGCCGCAATCGGCGCTGCTACCGCGCTGCCGGAGCCACCGTTTTCCACGAACACCACGAAAGCCAGCGGACACTGTTCATCCTGACAAAATCCGGCAAACATGGCGTCCGCCGTCTCGCCCTCATGCTCGGCCGTTCCAGATTTCGCGCAGACATTCAGTCCGCCGAACTGCCAGTCGCCGTAGATCGTCGCAACGTTGTTCCGCATCAGCTCTCTGAGCTTTTGCGCCGTCTCCTGCTTGAGCGCGCGTCCGGTCGAGGTTTCCTTTGCCGTATAGGTCGCGGCTTCGCCGCGTACAACTTCCTGCATCAGATGCGGCTCCGCCGCTTCACCGCCGCCTGCGACAATCCCCATCGCCCGCAGGAAGGCATACGCCGTCACCTGATCGGTATGCTGCCCAATGCCTGCCCAGGCAACGTCGCCGCTGTCCGCGTCTGTCAGGTCGACGCTGCCCGCGCGCACTGTGATTCCGTCGCATTCCGCACGTTCGGTCAGTCCGAGCTTCCTTGCGTATTCCATCAGCGCCTTTTTGCCAAGCTGTTCCGCCAGCTCGCCAAACGCCACGTTGCACGAATGCGCCAGCGCTTCCTTCACACCGATCGTCCCATGCACGCCCTCGCAGATAATCCGCTGTCCGCCGATGATCGTCTCGCCCTCACAGGTAAACGTCATCGTTTCCAGCTCCGGCATGGTCTCAATCGCCGCGGCCAGCGTCACCAGCTTGAAAATTGACCCCGGCGTGTATGTTGCCTGGAAGAATCGGTTTACATAAACTCCATCATATTTCCCGCTTGTGTCCGCGTCCACATCCGGCATATTGTCCGGATCATAGCTGGGCGACGTCACCGCGCAGAGGATTTCGCCGGTTTTGTAGTTATAAACGCCAACCGTTCCATGGTAGCTGCCGAGTGCGGCATAAGCCGCGTTCTGCACTGCGGCGCTCAACGTCAGCGTCGCCTTCGCCTCCGTGTCCTCCGCACCGTAGAGACCGTTGATTTTATCAAATCCGATCATATCATCGGCAAACTGCCCCAGCAGCGGCGCCTGAATATAGCCATACCGGTCGCCCAGCAGGTGCATTGTCGTTGTTCTCGTTGCCGCATCCGCGGAATAGACGCGCCCATCTGTGCTGTCCAGCAGCAGCGTTCCATCCCGATCGTAGACCATGCCGCCATCCAGATTCACACCGGTGTAGACGTGCGGACTGCCCGCAAATGTCACCCACTCGTCCGCCTTGGCAAAATAGCGGATTCCAAGCACCACGGTTCCCGCCAGCAGCACCAGCGTCAAAATCAGCGGAAACAACGCGCGTCCGGATAGCTTCTTCATGCCGCTCTCCCCTTTCTGCCCGGCAGACGGATGGCAAAGCTCGCGTTTTGCCGCGTGTCCGCCGCCTTGATAAACGCCAGCAGTCCCCAGACGCACAGCATACTCGATCCGCCGTTCGACACAAACGGGAACGTCACACCGGTCAGCGGCAGCAGGTCAACCGTTCCAAATACGTTCAAAATTGTCTGCGTCACAAGGATTGTCGCCGCTGCGCAGGCGCCGATCGTATAGAAGCAGCTCCGTCCCATCGGCGCCGAGCGCACCACAAAGATCGTCAGAATGGCAACCGCCGCAATCATCATCACTGCCAGCAGCAATCCCCATTCCTCGCTGACCAGCGCAAATACGAGATCTGTGTCCGCCGCGCCCACGTGCTTCAGCCATCCCCTTCCCGCGCCAAGGCCAAACAGTCCGCCGGACGCGATGCACATCATCGCCCGCGTCTGCGAATAGCCAGTTGTCAGCGCGTTTTCCCATACGTGTCCCCACGCAGAAAAGCGCTTGAGCGCGTATGGCTTAAACCGCAGCGCCAGCACACCGGCAAACCCGGTGCCCGCGCAGGCCAGCGCAATCGTCGCCATATTGCCCGACCGCAAAAACGCCACCACCAAAAACGCGACAAAGAAGATGATCGCCGTTCCAAAGTCGTTCATCAGCGCAAGGCAGCCGCAAATCGCTGCGGAATAGCCGATAAACAGAATCAGATTTCGTTTCGCCATCAGCCGGTGCAGCGTCGACGCGCCCGCATAGACAAAGCAGAGCTTCACAAGCTCCGACGGCTGGAACGACATTCCGCCGATCTGAATCCAGTTCCGCGCGCCGAACTTCTCCGTACCGAGCACCAGATTGACCGCCAGCAGCAGAATGCCCGCGGCCGACGCCAGATAGCGGAAAAACTTCGCGCGCTCCAAATCGCGCAGCGTCCACCCGATCACAAGGAACACCGCAATGCCCGCGCAAAGCGCAAGAAATTCCTTCGTCAGGCTCTCCGGCGCGCTCGTCCCGACCACGGCAAATCCCATTGTCGTCAGGAAAAACGCTAGCGTCTCCACGTCAAATCCGCGGCGGTGCATCAGCTTCAATCCGAAAAACAGCGCCCATTCCACCGCCATCAGGCCGAGGAACGCCGCCAAAATCTCCGCCTTCCGTCCGCATCCCATCACAAGCTGGAAGCAGACCAGCAGTTGAAATACCGTCAACAGCAGCAGTGTCAGCGACGGCGTGATATGCAGCTTCTCCTGCCGCCGCGCATCCGCCTGAATTTTCTCCTGCTCCGCCGTGATCGGCACCAGCGTAAACTGTACTCCGCCCAGGCTCAGAACGTCGCCGAACGTTACCTCCGCAAACGTCACGCCCTCGCCGTTCAGTTCCGTACCGGATTTCGACTCGCAGTCGAAAATCGACCAGCTCCCGTCGTCGTAGCGCGTCAGAACCGCGTGTGTCCGCGAAATTGTCGGGTAGTCCAGCGTCACGTCGCAGCCACGTCCGCGGCCGAGCAGATTCTCCCAGTGCGTCACCGGCAGCCGTTCTCCCGCCTGCGTCGTCAGCCACGCCCAGACCTCCGGCTCACGCCGGAACATCAGCAGCGACGCCGCGCAGCGCACCACAATCGCAAGCGCCAGCAGCGGAAATACAAACCGCAGCACGCCCGCAGCGCTCCCGGCCTCCGGCAGCGCTTCAAGCCATGCGCCCAATTTTGTCATCAATTCTTCCATCGTGTTCTCCTAGGCTGAAAAATGAAATGTGACCAGCGGCAAGCGATTTTTGTACGAAGCAAGCCATTTTCCCGCAGAAATACGCGCTGCATTTCAAGGGAAGCTTGCGCTGGTACCGTGTCCCCCGCTGTCTGGATCCATTGACAGTTTTCAGATACACCAAAAATACGCAGAGCGCCCCTCATTTCAATGAGAGGCGCTCAACTGTCAAGGTTCCTGCCGTTTCTCGTCCGGCTGTGCCGAACCATCCGCGTGCGCCGTCTGTGCAGCGCCAACCGGCTGCGGCTCCACACGCGGCGCGTGCGGCGGCATCACGAGATCCTCCACGGTCTGAATGTCCCGGTAATCCTCCGTCACCGTCGTGTGCTGCTTCTTGCGCAGCCGCGCGTTGACCGCGTCCGAAATAATCACATACAACAGCGCGAATACCGGCACGCCCAGCAGCATCCCCGCAAAGCCGAAGATGCCCGCCGCAATCGTAATCGACGCCAGCACCCAGAATCCCGAAATGCCGATCGTGTTGCCGAGAATCTTCGGTCCAATCACATTGCCGTCCAACTGCTGGATCACAATGACCGCAATTACAAAGTAGAACGCCTTCAGCGGGTCGACCAGCAGAATCAAAAACGCACTCGGCACCGCGCCGATGATCGGCCCAAAGAACGGAATCACATTCGTCACACCGACGATTGTCGCCACCAGCGCCGTAAACGGCATCTTCAAAGCAGCGCAGACGATATAGCAGAGAATGCCGATAATCACCGAGTCAATCAGCTTGCCGATGATAAATCCGTTGAAGATCCGATAGGCGCTGCGCCCCAGCGAGAGCAGCCTGTCCGCCGCGCTCGGCCGCAGCGCCGCCACCATGATCTTCTTCGTCTGTGCGCGGAAGGTATCCTTCGACCACAGCATATAGATCGACGCCACCAGACCGATGATGAAGTTCGTCAAGCTCTTAATCACCGCAAATACCGACGTCGATACGGTCGTCACCAATTTCGACATATCGCTGAGGAACGTTGTTGTTACCCAGTTTTCGATAAACGCCCGGAGCTGCTCCAAGCCCTTGTCCACATATCCCTGAATCTCGGGGTTGTCCTCCAGAATATTCGTAATCCAGCGCTCAATGCTGTTGAAATACTCTCCCGCGTTGTCCACAATGTTCGTCACGCTCTCATAGAGCTGCGGCAGCAGCATCGCAAAAAACGCGTAGATCAGCAGGCTGCCCACAATCAGCGACGCGATGATTCCGCACACGCGGCTGATCGTCTTGGCCGTCTGCGCCTTTTTCATCTTCTTCGCCAGCAGCGGCCCGAGCCGGTTGTCGACAAAAACCACCAGAGGGTTGAGCAAAAACGCAATCACGACGCCTGCAATCAGCGGCGAGAGAATCTTCCCGATCGAGCGGAGCAGCGCAAAGAACCCCGGCAGATTTGTGAAGATCACGACCAGCAGAATGCTGATAAAAATGACAACGAGCGCCGTCAGTCCCCACTTGAAATATCGCTTGTCCGAACCGCGTTCCATGCGCGTCCCCCCAATCCTTCGCTGTTTCAGATACAATGTAGAGTATCATATCCTGCAAAAAACGTCAAGAAACGGAATATGAATTCTTCGTTCAGAATTTCCCGCGTCCTATTCCTCCGCGAGCGCACGCAGCAGCCGGATCTCCTCGGCATACCCCGCCAGCTCATTCGGCGTTTCCAAAATCATCGGCAGACCGCGCAGCGCCGGATGGCGCACAATCCGTGCAAATGTCTGCTCTCCGAGGAATCCCTTTCCGATGCACTCATGCCGGTCCTTGTGCGCGCCGCATGGGTTTTTGCTGTCGTTGAGATGCAGCGCCCGCAGCTTTTCCAGTCCGATCACGCGGTCAAATTCCGTCAGTACGCCATCCAAATTGCCGATAATGTCATAGCC
>CAKUJA010000129.1 GCA_934661135.1 uncultured Oscillospiraceae bacterium | reverse complement strand
GGGAGATCGGAGGTTGCAACGATGTACTGCAACTGCTCCCTGACCCTCATCCGTCTGCTTCGCAGACACCTTCCCCGAGGGGAAGGCAATCCGCTGCGGCGGGGACGGGCGGACAGGGTCGTCCGCCCCTACGGGTGGGGTGGAAGATATGCGGTTGCACCGATGCGTTGGAACTGCTCCCAGTCCCTCATCCGTCTGCTTCGCAGACACCTTCCCCGGAGGGGAAGGCAATCCGCTGCGGCGGGGATTTGGGCGGACAGAGTCGTCCGCCCCTACAAAAAAGGCGTGGTGGGAGCATTGCAGGTGTCTCCGAAAGGCGCGAGCAGAGCGAGACGCTCTTTCGGATAGTAGGGATGGATGGGACGGACAGAGGAAGTCCGAAATCTTTTGAGTCAAATTCAGGACAACGGTTGGCACTGTGCCCTCTTTCTTTTCTTGGCAGGTTGAAACCGTTCTTTTCTTTCTGGCAGAGAAAGAAAAGAATGGGTTCAAAAAATGCGTTTCCTTTTGGGGGACGGAGGATGGGCAAGACAAATTCAAATTGTGGAATTTGCCCATTTGCATGGCGAGGAGGTTCTGTGGTAAACTATACAAAATAAGATTAAACACAGAAAGGAACAGGCTTATGAACGAATATGAAGTTTTGATCGAGACCGTGAATCCCTGCGGCGGAGAGGCGCACAGCAAGAAGGAATTTAAGGAGATTACGGCAGAAAGTCCGGAGGCGTATGTCCGCGCGGAGGGGCGCTGGCCGATTCTGGATTCCGGCAAGAATGCATCCGGCGACGTTGTGATTACGACCGGCGACGGCAAGGGCACAATAGTGCGGTATACGTTTACGGAGTAAGAGCGGAATCGGGACAAGAGCAGGAGAAAGCACCGCTTTCTCCTGCGCAGCGTGTCGAAAAAGTCTTTTCGCCCCGCTGCCCGTCCAGTTTTTCAAACTGATCAAGTTTGAAAAACTGCTTGATTGAACGCGAAGGGGGCTCTTTGCCCCCTTCACTCTTTCCCTGCGGCTCTGCCGCGAAATTGCATTTCATCGTTTTTTGATAGTCTCAGCAGGAGAAAGCGGTGCTTTCTCCTGCTTCCTGCATCATGATCATGCGGCTTTTTCTATTGCATTTCTCTGGGTAAGGCCGTATAATATAAAAACTAATGTGGATTTTTGTGCGTACTGGAAAGAAGGTGTGGGCGTGGCACGGGTCATTGCGTTTGTAAATCAGAAGGGCGGCGTCGGCAAGACGACGTCGGCGGTCAATTTGACGGCTGCGCTCCATGCCGCGGGACGGCGCGTGCTGCTGTGCGATTTTGACCCGCAGGCCAACGCGACCAGCGGCCTTGGCGTGGACAAGAGCGCCGTGCGGCACAGCACCTACGACATCACGGTCAATGAGCAGGATGCGGCGGAGGCTGTGGTGCATACGAAGTTCGGCGATTTGCTGCCGTCTTCTCCGTCGCTGAGCGGCGCGGGCGTGGAGCTCGTCGGTGTTGACGACCGGGAGCACGTGCTTAAGCACGCGCTTGACCCGCTGCGCCCGGCCTACGACTACATCTTTATCGACTGTCCACCGTCGCTGGAGCTGTTGACGCTCAACGCGCTCTGCGCGGCCGACCAGATTTTGATTCCGGTACAGTGCGAATACTATGCGCTTGAGGGACTTTCCGATTTGATGATGACGCTGCGAGCCGTCAAGCGGCGGCTGAATCCGGGGATTTCGGTGTTCGGCGTGCTGCTGACGATGTTTGACGGGCGCACGAACTTCTCGGCACAGGTGGCCGAGGAGGTGCGCCGCCATTTCCCGGGCAAGGTCTTTGCGGCGGCGATTCCGCGCAATGTGCGCCTGGCGGAGGCGCCGAGCCATGGGCTGCCGGTGATGGCCTACGACCGGTTCAGCCGCGGTGCGGCGGCCTACGATCTGGTCGCGCGGGAAATTCTGGCGAAAGAGTAACGGCGAAAGGAGTTTGCATATGGCGAAGCAAAAGGGTCTCGGCAAGGGACTTGGCGCGCTGCTCGGCGAGGAGACGTTCCGCGCGGAGAGTGCGGCAGAAGGCGCGGTCAGCACGCTCCCGCTGCAAAAAATTGAACCGAATCCGCTCCAGCCGCGCAAGTCGTTTGCACCGGAGGAGCTGGACACGCTGGCGGAGTCGATCCGCATCCATGGGATTATTCAGCCGCTTACGGTGCGGCTGCTGCCGAGCGGGTATTACCAGATCATCGCCGGAGAACGGCGCTGGCGCGCAGCGCGGCTGGCGGGACTTTCCCAAGTGCCGGTTGTGGTGATCGAGGCTGACGACAAAAAGGCGATGGAGCTGGCGCTGATCGAAAATCTTCAGCGCGCAGACCTCAACCCGATTGAAGAAGCGCAGGGGTACCAGCAGCTTTTGACGCAGTACGGCATGACGCAGGAGCAGATTGCCGAGCGCGTGAGCAAGTCGCGCCCGGCGGTGGCCAACGCGCTGCGGCTGCTGAGCTTGAGCGAGCCGGTATTGGAGCTGCTGCGGGATGGGAAAATTTCTGCCGGGCACGCGCGGGCGCTGCTGGTGCTGAAAACGGAGAGCGAGCAGCTTGCGGTGGCGCAGAAGGTGCAAAATCTGTCGCTGAGCGTGCGGCAGACCGAGGCGCTGTGCAAGAAGATGAGCAAGCCGCTTCGAGAAGCAGAGCCGGAAGCGCCGCTTGAGGTGGACTATCTGAGCGAGTGCGAGCGGGAACTGAAAAAGACGCTCGGGCGCGGCGTTCGGATTGTGGACGGAAAGCGGAAAGGCCGGATTGAACTGGAATACTACGGACAGGACGATTTGCAGCGGCTCTATGAGGTGCTGCAAGCGCTGCCCGGAAGGGAGTAACAGATATGGACGAGAAAAAGGACGCGCAGCAGGAGACGCAGCAGCCGGTACAGCCGGAAAAGCAGGCTGCGCCGCTCAGCGAGGCACGGAAAACGGCGCTGCTGCGGTATATGGCGGTGCTGTTTGCGGTGGCGTTTTTGCTGGTGCTGCTGTCGCTGATTTTGCAGGCGCACTCCTCCAAGGCGACGATCTCGGAGCTGACGCAGACAAGCTCCAGCGCGCTGAGCAACGTGGAGCAGCTTCAGGCGCAGAACCGCGATTTGCAGGACGAGAAGCAGACGCTTACGAAGGAAAACACGGCGCTTCAGACGCAGGTTGAGGAGCTTCAGGAGGAACTGGAGCAGACGAAGCGGGACGACGAAAAGGAAGAAAACCAGGAAAAGCTGAAGCTGGAACTGGAATTGGCGCGCACAAAGGAAGCCTATGAGTCGCTGATCGTGGCCAAGAATTGCACGACGCATGAGGGCAACGTGACGTTCTCCAAGGCGATGGATACGCTTGAGGAGCTGGAGAGCTATCTCGGCACGGAAGCGCGCGCGGACTACGAAAAATTACTGGCGGAGTAAAAGAGGGACACACATGATCGACATTAAATTTTTGAGAGAAAACCCGGAGGCAGTCAAGGAAAATATCCGGAAGAAATTTCAGGACGAAAAGCTGCCACTGGTCGACGAGGCCATCCGGCTCGACGCGGAAAAGCGCAAGGCACAGATGGAGTCGGAACAGCTCAAGGCGGCGCGCAACAAGCTCTCCAAGGCCAACGGCCCGCTGTTTGGCCAGCTGAAAAAGTGTGAGGACGAGGCGAAAAAAGCTGAAATTCAGGCGCAGATCGACGCGAACAACGCAGCCGTGAAGGCGGACGACGAGCGCCGTGCGCAGCTCGACGCCGCGCAGACAGACGCCGCAGCCAAATTGCAGGAGATCATGTATGTGATCCCGAATATCATTGACCCAAGCGTGCCGATTGGCCCGGACGATAGCTGCAATGTGGAAGTGGAGCGGTTTGGCGAGCCGGTTGTGCCCGATTTTGAGATTCCGCACCATGTCGACATCATGGCGACGTTCGACGGGATTGATAAGGAGGCCGCAGGCCGCGTGGCCGGGATGGGATTCTACTATCTGCTTGGCGACATTGCGCGGCTGCACGAGGCGGTATTGGCCTATGCGCGCGACTTTATGATTGACGAAAAAGGCTTCACCTACGTCATCCCGCCGTTTATGATGCACGGCAACGTGGTCAAGGGCGTGATGAGCTTCCCGGAGATGGAAGCCATGATGTATAAGATCGAGGGCGAGGATCTGTACCTGATCGGCACATCGGAGCACACGATGATCGGCCGCTTTATCGACCAGATCTTGCCGGAGAGTCAGCTCCCGCTGACGCTGACGAGCTACTCGCCGTGCTTCCGCAAGGAGGTCGGCAGCCATGGTCTGGAGGAGCGCGGCGTCTACCGCATCCACCAGTTTGAAAAGCAGGAGATGATCGTCGTCTGCAAGCCGGAGGAGTCGATGGACTGGTACAACAAGCTGTGGCGCAACTCGGTGGAGCTGTTCCGCAACATGGAGATTCCGGTGCGGCAGCTCGAGTGCTGCTCCGGCGATCTGGCCGACTTGAAGGTTAAGAGCTGCGATATTGAGGCGTGGTCGCCCCGGCAGCAGAAGTATTTTGAGGTCTGCTCCTGCTCGAACCTCGGCGATGCGCAGGCGCGACGCCTTGGCATTCGCGTCAAGGGCGAGGACGGCAAGACCTATCTCGCACACACGCTGAACAACACCTGCGTGGCGCCCCCGCGGATGCTGATTGCGTTCCTCGAGAACCATTTGCAGGCAGACGGCAGTGTGACGATTCCGAAGTGCTTGCAGCCGTATATGGGCGGCAAAACAGTTTTGATTCCCAAGCATAAATAACGCAGGCGGATCTTTTCCACTCCCATTCTTTTCGCCTCTATTCGGAGAAAGGAAGATTTCGACCCCATTTCCTTTTCTCCTTCAGAAAAGGAAACGGTGTCGAGCCGCCAAAGGAAAAGAGGGCGTGGGGAAACCTTTCGAATGGTTTCCCCACACCCCTTCTAGCGACCAAGGGCGCTTCGCCCTTGGATTCCGCGGCGTATGGAATGTCGGAAGTGTAGGATGATGACTCCGAAAGGCGATGCGCAGAGCGCAGAGACCTTTCGGGAGGTAGGGACTGGCGCAACGGACAGAGGAAGGCCGAAATCTTTTGAGTCAAATTCAGGACTGCGGTTGGCACTGTGCCCTCTTTCTTTTCTTGGCAGGTTGAAACCGTTCTTTTCTTTCTGGCAGAGAAAGAAAAGAAT
>CAKUJA010000128.1 GCA_934661135.1 uncultured Oscillospiraceae bacterium | reverse complement strand
AGATAGATGGGTTCACCCCAGGCGTAGAACACCAGGCTGAACACCAGCAGGACCGTGTTTTTCGCCTTGATTCCGGGACAGAGAAAATAGATCAGCACGCAAAGCGGCAGAAAGACATATAAAAAGAACAAACTCGAAAACAGCATGACCTTGCTCCAACGTTAGATTTACATAATGTGAACTGCTAATAATTTACCAGACCGGCGCGGCGTTTGCAAGACAAAATTCGACTTTTTTGAAAATCTTAATATTTTCCGCTCGTGCGGTGGCGCGCATCGCCCTCCGCCCCGAAGCTGAACAAATCTGAAATTTCTTCACGGTTTTTGCGTCAAAATGCTTCAAACCGGAAAATCTGCGCTTGCGTTTCCCGAAAAAGGGTGGTATAGTAACGGCGAGATCAATGTTGTTTTATGTGACACTTCATAGAAATACGTAGAAGTGCAGAAGAAAGGGAAGAAAATGCTAGCAATCGAACGCAAAAACGAAATTCTCACGCGCCTGCGTAATGACAAGCGCGTGTTGGTCAGTGAACTGGCGGAATTCTATAACGTCACGGAGGAGACGATCCGCCGCGACCTTGATAAGCTCGAAAAAGAAGGGTATGCCACCAAGACCTACGGCGGCGCCATCCTCGGCAACACCACTAAGACCGATCTATCTTATGCGGTGCGCAACAAAACCAATGTCGAAGCGAAGAAGGTCATCGCCGCGCTTGTCATCGACCTGATCGAGGATGGCGACCATCTGATGATCGACCACAGCTCCACCTGTTATTTTTCCGTCAAACGGCTGAAGGAGAAGAAAGGCCTGACTGTCATCACGAACTCCGTCGAGCTGGCCTCCGAAATCTGCTCGATCGACGGATGGAACGTCTATATGCCCGGCGGTCAGCTCCGTCCGGAATCCATGGCGCTCTCCGGCCCCGCCAGCTACGAGATGCTCCGCGCCTATCATGTCGACAAGACGCTCTTTTCCTGCAAAGGGATCGACATGGAAGCCGGAATCACCGATTCCAACGATCTGCACGCCGAAGTCAAGCACGCCATGGTGCGCGCAGCCAAACGCCCGATCCTCGCCATCGACAACAGCAAGTTCGACAAAATCTCCTTCGTCAACATCGCAAAGCTCAAGGAGATCGCCATGGTCGTCACGAACGCAAAACCCTCGGCCGACTGGCTTCGCTGCTTTTCCAAGCTCGGCATTCAGTGTGTCTACCCGGAAAGCAAATAATAAGTTCGCCCGGCGCTGTGTGCGCCGGGCACTTGTTATTCTGCCGCCAGATCAATGTGCACATACGATTCTCCGCTGCCATCCTCAAAGGAAAACCGGAGCGCCGCGCCGGAATCTTCCCCCTTCGGCCGGACGGTCAACACGATGCCGTCCTCCTCCACGTCATACCAGCCGCTTCCGTCGCAGACGGCCAGCAACAGCAGGCTCACCCCCTGTTTCATATGCCACTCCCCCATCCGTTTTCTTCAGCATACCATACGCAGCGCCTCAAAAAACTTAAGAATCCTGAAAAATCCGCCCATCGGTCTCCCGACAGGCGGATTTCGTTATTTCGCAAGTGTTTTCCCTGAGAAGAAATACTCCTTCGTCAGCTTAACCACAACGCCGGACAGTGCAAACAGCGCAATAAAGTTCGGGATTGCCATCAATCCATTGAACGTGTCGGCAATGTTCCACACCACGTCGAGCTTTGCCACCGCGCCGATCACGATCACGATGATAAACGCAACCTGATAGACCTTCGCAAACTTCAGTCCGAACAAATACTGCGCGCAGCGGCTTCCGTAGAGCGACCAGCCGAGCACCGTCGTAAACGCGAACAGCATCAGCGCCACCGCGACAAACACCGACGCAAACTTTGTCCCAAATACGGTTGCAAACGCACTTGCAATCAGCTCCGAGTTGACATACTGCCCGAACGGAATCTCCACGCCGCTGCAAATGATCGTCAGCGCTGTCAGCGTGCAGATCACGATTGTGTCCGCAAATACCTCGAAAATTCCATACATTCCCTGCTGCACGGGGCCTTTCGTGTCCGCGGCCGCGTGCGCAATCGCGGCCGAGCCGAGACCAGCCTCGTTGGAGAACGCGCTCCGGCGCAAACCCCAGACAATCGTCTGCTTCAGCGCAATGCCTGCCGCCGCACCGCCAACTGCACCGGGTGTAAACGCGCAGGCGAAGATCTTGCTGAATGCCGAGCCGATGTTGCCCGCGTGTGCGAAGATCACGATCAGCGCAAACACGATATACAGCACGCTCATAAACGGAATCAGCTTTTCAGCCACCGCGCCAATACGCTTGATGCCACCGAACAGAATCAGTCCGACCAGCGCTGCAATCAGAATGCCGAAAATCAGATTGAGCAGCGCACGTTCACCCTCTGCCGCCGGAATAAACGCGTCAATCGCGTTGTTCAGCGAGCCGACGATCGAGTTGACCTGCGACATATTGCCGATGCCGAAGCACGCAATTGCCGCAAATACCGCAAACAGAATGCCGACCCACTGCCAGCCCTTGCCGAGGCCATTTTTCACATAGTACATCGGGCCGCCGACCCAGTCGCCCTTCGCGTCGCGTTCCCGGAAGCGGATCGAGAGCACCACTTCAGAATATTTAATCATCATGCCGAGCAGTGCCGCCAGCCACAGCCAGAACACCGCACCGTCGCGGCCAGCGCGGTTGTCACCGCCTGCAGCGGCGTGACGGCGCCGTGTCCGGCTTCCTGCTTCTGGAACATCGTGCCCAGCGTGTTCTTCATCATGTAGCCGAACCGCGTAAACTGAATTCCCCGGTTGCGAATCGTCAGATACAGTCCGCCGATGATAGTACATGGCAGAAAGATGTAAAGCCAGGCGACCGTGTTCAGCGTTCCGGTAAAAAATTCGATGATCTTCTCCATAAATCTCCTCCTTTTTCAGTTCCCTCTCTCATATCTGCGTGTCATGCAATACAGCGCAGCATTTAAATACAGTATAACAGTCCCCAGTGAACTTGACAAGTTAAAATTGTGGAAATCTGCTTCCTATATGAAATGCAGGCACAAAACAAAGCACCGGGACGGATGCAGTGTATCCCGTCCCGGTGTAAATTGTATGTTCGAAAAATAACGGAGCACGGTGCCGTCTGCAAGCGTGATCGTATCGCCGTTTGAGGTATATGTGCTGCCCGTGACGTTCACGGTGCCGCCCCTGCATTCATGCCGTAGAAGTCGCCGTCCTCCGTGTTCGAGCTTAATTGTAGAACTTTTCTGCGATTTTGGTTACAACGCCGTCCTGTATGGTCAGCGTATAAGGTTGGATGAGCAGTCTTTCGTTGGCCTGAACAGCCGAAACAAATTCCTGCCATGTTTCAAACGTATACAGCCGGTCTTCACCCGCGCCGTATTCCTGAGAGATGTCGTAAATCGTGACGGGGGTACCCGGGGCTACATCGTAGGTGTAAATTTCACCGGAGTCTTTTCGATAATATCCGTATTGATATTCCTCCGGAGGGATGTTCAGGTCTTTGAGTGTTTGCAGATCTTCCTCAAGATATGAGTTTAGAAGGACAATGTGTTCGACCGTAATATAATCATCGCGTACCTGTTGGATAATCACAGTCTGAAGAACCGGCAGGGGCGGAATCCCTGTTTCCTTCGTAGCTGATTCTGCCGGCGGCGTGACGGTAAAGGAATGAATATACCAGTTTTCACCGTCCTTCGTCAGGCTCAAAACGGCGTCACCAGAAAGGCGCCCCACTGCGCTGCCATAGAGCAATGCATAGTCTCCACCAGGATCCACCTCGCCGCCAGAACAAATGAAATAGCCGGGGCTGTAGTCGCTGGTGGTGTTGTAAAATGCGTCGGTTTCCTCCAGATAGGTATAGTCAGAAAACGGCTCCTGGATGTCTTTCAGATCGGCAAGGCCAATGCCGGCAAAGCGCCGCAGGACACCCTCAACCGCAGATGCCGGATAGCGGTGGATGGGCAGCGGGAAATCCGCCACGCTGTCGACGCGAAATTCCCATTTGGCGTTCAGTTGGGCAAATTCTTCCTCTGAAATATCATGTCCACCGCATTCTCCGAAGTAAGCAAGAAAGTTGTTCAGATTCAGCTCGCGCACATCGTCATAGGTTGAGGTAAAAAAGCCGTTGACCGCAAAATGTCCGAGCGTATCATCGGCCGACAGCTCATAGTCGGCAAAGACCGCGTTGACCGCGTCGATCTGTTCCTGCGTCAGCGGCGTCGCGGTTTTCAGCTCATCTTTCTGCGCCTCCTGATGCACAGCTTCCGCGTCCTCCGGCATTGTGATTTCGCCCGATTTCTGTTGTGTCAGTTCGACAAATGAGCAGCCGGTCGCGGACACGACGAGCAGCAGCGCCAGAATCACACACAATACGCTGGTGCGCTGCTTTTTCGTCAGGAACAAAATGCGCTCCTTGACTGGAGGTCCAGCCAAACTCAGCGCTGCCGTTTTGCGCGGCGCCTGCGCCAGAATCGCGCGGGCGTAGGCAAGGCGCTTGCTCTCCGGCAGCTTGGCGGCGACTACCTCATCACACGCCAGCTCCGCGTCGCGCTTAGAGCAAATCGCAGCAAGCCAGATGAACGGATTCCACCAGTAGACGGTTACGGCCGCCGTCCGGCAGAACGACCAGAGAAAATCCAGATGGCGCAAATGCGTGAGTTCATGGCTCAAAATAAGCTCCGCCTCGTCCGTTTGCAGCACGTCCTGCGTCAGATAGACCGCCGGAATCAGACCGGCAAGGCACGGCGATTTGACCGCGCCGGAAACATAGATGCGCGTTCCGCCGCGCTTGCCGAGAAAACGCCGGTCGCGGTGCAGCCGAATCGTAAACAACGCCCACGCGCCGAACAGCCACAGTCCGAGCAATGCGCTGCCGCTGAACCAGACAATTTGAAGAATCTGTGCCGTCGTCAGCGGCTTTGTAGTCGGTTTTGTAGTTACCTGTGCAGGGGAAAACGACTGCTGCGCAGGTGTTTGCGGTTGTGTCAATCTTTGTGCGCGCTGCTGAATCACCGGCGTAGTCTGCGCGGGCAGCTCTGTGCTCTGTACCAGAGCTGCCGCGTTCTCCGCCGGAAGAACCGGCAGAGAAAACAGCGTTCCCGGCAAACAGAGCTTCAAAAGTACGACCAGCCACAGGCAATAGATCATCCGCTTCGGCACGCGGTTTTTGAAGATCATCCGCACC
>CAKUJA010000127.1 GCA_934661135.1 uncultured Oscillospiraceae bacterium | reverse complement strand
AAATACGTCAGTATTCCTGTGGAAAAATGTCTTGCTCAACGCAAAAATCCCTCGCTGCCGGTCACATCATGAGTTTTCAGATACACCCTTGTCAACTGACGCTTGGGTGAAAAGATGTGAATTTTTGTTGGATGGTTGCCAGATGCGGCCGGACATGATATAGTATAAGCACTACGCTCGTTGAGGTGGGAAAGATGGCGAATATCTACTCCATTTTGCTCTCGGATATTGTTTCGGAGTTCAAGCTGGACTATTTCCATAAATCTTCGGATTTTGACAAAATTCATGTGACGGTCGACGAGGTCAGCCGTCCGGGTCTGCATCTGGCGGGGTTCTTTGACCATTTTGAGCCGATGCGGATTTACGTGTGCGGCACGGTTGAGGTGGCGTATCTGCAAAAGCTCTCGAGTGAGGCGCGCAGCATCATTTTTGACCACTTCCTGTCCTACAAATGTCCGGCGTTGATTTTCTCGCGCGGCTATGAGCCGACGCCGGAATGTCTGGAGATGGCGAAAAAGTATGACGTGACTGTACTGGGGTGCAAGGAGACGACGAGCTATCTCGTTTCGGCGCTGATTGTATACCTCAAGAGTGCGCTGGCACCGCGTGTGACGCGGCATGGCGTGCTGGTGGAAATTTACGGCGAGGGCGTGCTTATCAACGGCGACAGCGGCATCGGCAAGAGCGAGACGGCCATTGAGCTGGTCAAACGCGGCCACCGGCTGATTGCGGACGATGCCGTTGAAATCAAAAAAGTTTCGCCGCGTGAGCTGATGGGCGCGGCGCCGGAGGTGCTGCGGCACTACATTGAAATCCGCGGGATCGGCGTTATCAATGTGGCGAAGCTGTTTGGTATGGGCGCGGTCAAGGATGCGAGCAACATCGATTTGATTGTCAACATGGTGCCGTGGCGTGACGGCGAGGCCTATGACCGTCTGGGCATGGAGACGCAGTATACGGAGATTCTGGGTGTCAAGGTGCCGAGCGTGACGATTCCGATTACGCCGGGACGAAATCTGGCCGTGATTTTGGAGGTGGCGGCGATGAACAACCGTCAGAAGCGGATGGGCTATAACGCCGCGGTGGAATTCACGGAGCAGATGAGCCGGTTTTTTGAGAAACGGGATCAGTAATGGAGATGCGGAAAAGTCGGACGCGGATGCGTCCGACTTTTTTGCTGTGTTGTGAGAGGGGAAGCGCGGCGAAAGAGGTTAGGGTGTATCTGAAAACTGGCGAAGTGACCGGCAGCGAGGAATTTTCGTGGTGAGCAAGACATTTTTTCGCAGGAATACTGACGTATTTCAAGGAAAAATGACGCTGACGCAGCGCGAAAAGGCCCACTGTCCGGGTGCGTTGGCAGTTTTCAGATACACCCTAAGCGGGATTGGTCAATTTTTATTCCATTTTACAGGGTTCTGTGTTATACTATAAAATGAAAATCTATGTCCGGGAGGGTGCTCATGCTGCTGGAAAAGGAGACAATTCGCGTGTTTTTGGCCGAAACGGAATCCATTGAGGTGCGGGAGGACGAGCTGCTGTCCGCACATACGTCATTTCGGGTTGGCGGCGCGGCGCGGCTGATGGCATTCCCGAAGGACGCTGCGCAGGTGAAGGCACTGCTGCGCGCGGCGGCGGAACACCGGATTCCGGTGCGGCTGCTCGGCGCGGGTACAAATGTGCTGGCGCCGGACGAGGGCGTGGACGCGCTGGTGATCTGTCTGAAAAATGCGCTGTGCGGCATTTGCCGCTGCGGAGAGACGGAGCTGGAGGCGATGGCAGGGCAGACGCTTGCGTCAGTCGCCGTGTTTGCCAGAAACGCCGGCCTTGGCGGGATGGAATTTGCGCACGGTATTCCGGGGACGCTCGGCGGCGGCATCTATATGAATGCGGGCGCTTATGGCGGCGAGATGCGGCAGATTGTGCGGCAGGTGACGTTTTTGCATATGGACGGCCGCGAGGAAGTCTTTGGCGCGGCGGACTGCGCGTTTGGATACCGGACGAGTGTGTTTGAGCGGATGCCGGGTGTGATTCTTGCGGCAAGGCTGGCCTTGCAGCCGGGGGAGCCGGCGGAGATTGGCGCGCGGATGCAGGAACTTCTTGAAAAACGCAGAGCGTCGCAGCCATTGGAGCTGCCGTCGGCCGGAAGTACGTTTAAGCGGCCGGAGGGGCACTACGCCGGAGCGCTTATTGAACAGGCCGGACTGAAGGGGCAGGGCGTGGGCGGCGCGAAGGTGTCGGAAAAGCACGCCGGATTTGTGGTCAATGCTGACCATGCGACGGCGCAGGACGTTTTGGATACGATTGAATTGGTGCAGAAGCGAGTATGGGAGACGTCCGGCGTCCGGTTGGAGCCGGAGGTGCGGATTTGGTAGGAGAGAATTATGCAGTTTGTGATTATATCCGGCCTTTCCGGTGCGGGAAAGAGCAAGGCCGCGTCAGATTTAGAGGATTTTGGATTTTACTGTGTGGATAATATGCCGGCGGAGATGATTCCGCAGTTTGCAAGCCTCTGCCTTGCGACGAAGGGGCGGTATGAAAAGGTGGCGCTGGTGACGGACGTGCGCGGAAGCCTGACGTTTGACGCGCTGTTCCGCAGCCTTGACCAGCTTGACGAGATGCGGCTGCAATACTCTATTTTGTTTATAGAGGCGCAGACGGAGACGATCATCAAGCGCTACAAGGAGACGCGGCGCGCCCATCCACTGACGAAGGATGGGACGCAGATTCAGGAGGCGATTGAGCGGGAGCGCGAGCTGTTGCAGCCGATTCGGAACCGGGCAAGCGCGATTATCGATACGTCCAATCTTTCCACAGGGAAGCTGCGCGGGATGCTGATTGATCTCGTGGCGGGCGGCATCCATGAGCGCGCGATGCACGTGAGCGTGCGGTCGTTCGGGTTTAAATACGGTTTGCCGCTGGACGCGGACATGGTATTTGACGTGCGGTTTTTACCGAACCCCTACTATATCCCGGAGCTGAAGCATCAGACCGGATTGGACGAGCCGGTGCGCGATTTTGTGTTCCAGTATCAGCAGACGAAGGATTTTGTGGAAAAGACGGAGGATCTGCTGGCGTTTTTGCTGCCGAATTTTGTGGACGAAGGAAAGTCGGAGCTGGTGATTGCGGTGGGCTGCACGGGCGGAAAGCACCGGTCGGTCTGCATCGCAAGGACGCTGGCGGACTTTATCACGAAGCGCGGATATGCCGTGACGCTCGGGCACCGCGATATATCCAGAAGGTGAGCCTATGAACGAAACAATCCGACTCTATGAGCCGGGGCACCGGCCGCCGCGACTGGTTGCCATCGGAGGTGGACACGGACTTTCGGCCATGCTGCGCGGACTGAAGCGCTATACACGCGACATTACGGCAATTGTAACCGTGGCGGACGACGGCGGTGGCTCGGGCGTGCTGCGCGAGGATCTCGGCATTTTGCCGCCGGGGGACATCCGAAGCTGTATTCTCGCGCTGGCGAATACGGAGCCGACGATGAAGGAGCTGCTCAACTACCGGTTTACCGAGGGAAGTCTGGCCGGACAGAGCTTCGGCAATTTATTTTTGGCGGCGATGAATGGGATTTCCGGCTCGTTTGACGAGGCGGTGCACCGGATGGGCGACGTGCTCGCCATTACGGGACGGGTATTGCCGGTGACGAACCAGGACGTGCACCTGGAAGCCGAGTTTGAGGACGGCTCACGCTGCCTTGGCGAGAGCAAGATCTTTTACGCGAAGAAGGAAAAGGACTGCCGCATCCGGCAGGTGCGGCTGTCGCCGGAGCACCCGCAGGCGCTTCCGGACAGTCTGGAGGCCATCGCGCGGGCGGATCTCATTATTTTGGGGCCGGGAAGCCTGTATACCAGCATCATCCCGAACTTTCTGGTGGATGGGATTGCGGACGCAATTCGCCGGAGCCGGGCGGTAAAGGTCTATGTATTGAATGTGATGACGCAGGACGGCGAAACGGAGGGGTATACCGCGAGCGACCATGTGAAGGCGGTGCTGCACCACGCGGGCAGCGGCGTGATGGACGTGTGCATTGCCAATTCACGGCCGGTGCCCGAGGAATCGCTGAAGCCGTACAGCGCGGAGGGCGCGGAGCCGCTGCGACTCGACCGCGAGGAGATTATGGCGCAGGGCGTGGCGGTACGCGAGTTCCCGCTCTGCTCGAGCGGGCGGTTCATCCGGCACAACCCGGATGAGCTGGCAAAGGCGGTATTGACCGTGTGGAAAGAATTCCGAACCAGATAAAGGAGGCAGGAGATGTCGTTTTCCTCCAATGTGAAGGCAGAGCTTTGCCGTGAGACGATCGGTCAGCGCACGACGGCGCTGGCGGAGGCCTACGGCGTGCTGCTCTATTGCAATACATTTTCGGCGAGCGCGGTGCGGATTGTGACGGAAAGCCGTGACTTTGCCGAGCGGCTGCCGCGGCTGTTCAAGAAGGCGTTCGGCGTGACGTTTGACGAGATACCGGAGGGCGATGAGCCGGGGAAGCTGCTGTTTTTGATAGAAGATGCGGAGAAGCTGGAGAAGCTTTTCATCGCACTGGATATGGACGCCGGCGGCACGGTGACGCTGCACGTGAATTTCGCACTGCTGGAGGAAGAACCGGAGCAGCTTGCGTTTTTCCGCGGGGCGTTCCTCGCGGGCGGCTCCGTGACCGACCCGGTGAAGCGCTATCATCTGGAGCTGGCGACGCCGCATTTGAAGGTCAGCGCGGAAGCATCGGTGCTGCTGCGGGAGGTAGGCCTGAACGCGAAGGAGACGAGCCGCGCGGGAAACAGCATCCTCTATTTTAAGCAGAGCGACGCGATTGAGGATTTCCTGACGGCGATCGGCGCACAGGTGTCGGCGATGGGCGTGATGGAGGCGAAGGTGGAAAAAGACCTTCGCAACGGCGTCAACCGGCGCGTAAATTGCGAGACGGCGAACCTTTCAAAGGCGGTTGACGCGTCGTTTGAGCAGCTTGCGGCGATTCGCAAGCTGGAGGACGCGGGCATTTTGGAGACGCTGCCGCAAAAATTGCAGCAGACGGCGCAGCTCCGCCGGGACAACCCGGAGGCAACGCTCTCGGAGCTGGCGGGGATGCCAGAGCCGCCGGTTTCCAAGTCGGCGATCAACCACCGGATGCGGAAGCTGATTGAATTGGCCAAGGGCACTTAATGAGAACAGAATGGGATTTGTGCATCTACACGTGCATACGGAGTACAGCCTGCTGGACGGCGCGTGCCGTATCCGGG
>CAKUJA010000126.1 GCA_934661135.1 uncultured Oscillospiraceae bacterium | reverse complement strand
ACCCTGTCCGCCCATCTCCGCCGCAGCGGATTGCCTTCCCCTCCGGGGAAGGTGTCTGCGAAGCAGACGGATGAGGGTATGGGAGCAGTTCAATGCATCGTTACAATCTCCGATCTTCCACCACACCCGTAGGGGCGGACGACCCTGTCCGCCCGCTTCTTCCGGTTTCCTCCGCACCCAAAGAAACGCTTTTTTGAACCCATTCTTTTCTTTCTCCGAATAGAGGCGAAAAGAATGGAGCGCAAAGAGATTCTCCTTCTGAAGGAGAACCGAAAACGGGTTCACAAAATGCGTTCTTCGAAAGAAACACAAATCACTCTGCCGCGGGCAGCGTAATCCTCACATCCGTCCCTTCTCCATAGACGGAATCAATCCGAATCGACCCCTTATGCTGCTTGAGAATTTCCTGCGCAATAGAAAGTCCCAGTCCCGTGCCGCCCGACTCGCGCGAACGCGCCTTATCCACGCGGTAGAACCGGTCAAACAGCCGCGGCAAATCCTTCTCCGGAATGCCAATGCCGTTGTCCGAAACGCAGACGTAGACATTTTTCCCGGTTTTTCCGACATGGATCTCAATTCTGCCGCCGTCCGGCGTATATTTCACCGCATTGGAGACGATGTTCGTGACCACCTGCTCTATGCGCTCGCGGTCGCCGTTGACCTCGGGGATGTCCTCCTCCTCGGTCAGCAGCATCGTGTGATGGTGATTCTGCTCGGCGTTGAGCTTCGCCGCCTCATAGACAGACTCCACCGCCTTGCGGAATGAGAAGCGGGAGATATTCATCTCCATCTTGCCGTAGTCGATCTTGCTGAGCGTCAGCAAATCCTGCACAATGCGGGTCATCCGGTCGGCCTCGCCAACAATGACGCCCAGGAAATTGCTGCGCATCTCGCCCGGCAGCTCGTCGCCTGCGCTGATGATCGTCTCCGCGTAGGCCTTGATATTGGTCAGCGGCGTGCGCAGCTCGTGTGAGACGTTGGCGACGAACTCGCGCTTCGACTGTTCGCTCTTACGCTGCTCCGTCACGTCATGGATCACGACGAGAACGCCGCCCTGCGTCTGGTCGGACGAAAACGGCGCCATAAACAGCTCCAGCTCCCGCTCGCCGACGGTCTTTTGCAGCTCCAAATACTGCGGCCGACGCAGCGTCAGCAGCGTATCAAGCTCCGCCTCGCTGCCAAACAGCTCGTCAAATGTCGTCGTTGCGTCCAGTCCGCGTGCAAGCATCTGCATCGCCGCCGGGTTGCAGTGGATCATCGTGCCGGACGTTGAAAAGGCCACCACGCCGTCCGTCATATGCAGGAACAGCGTCGAGAGCTTGTTCCGCTCGTTTTCCGCCTCGGAGATCGTGTCCTCAAGCACCTTCGCCATATGGTTGAAGTTCCGCGCCAGCACGCCGATCTCGTCGTGTCCCTCCACGGCCACACGCTGTGAAAAGTCGCCCGCCGCAACCTGCCTCGTACCAACCGTGAGCGCCTGAATCGGTTTAATCAAAATCCGCGCCAGCAGGAACGACAGCACCACGCAGATCACAAGGCCCAGTCCCAGCGCGCGCAGAATAATGCCGATCAGCTCGCTCGTCAGCGCATCAACCGTCGCGCGGTTGTCGAGCACATACGCGATGTAGGAGTGCTCCTGCGTCAAAATCGGCACAGCCAGATCCATGCTGTCGCTGGTGACGGAGCCGGTCTGCCCAACCTCGCCGTTCATCGCCGCCAGCAGATTTTGCGTTGCCGTAATCTGCGTCCGCTCGTCAGATGCCTCCAACACCTGCCCCATACTGTCGAGAATGTAGACGTTCCGGTCAGACAGGTCAATCCCCAATCCGGCCTGCGCCATGAGCAGCTCTTTCATCTGCGTAACGCCGTTCTCCTCGTCGGCAAGCCGCTGAAGCTGGCCGATGAACTCCGGCGAGAACGTCCGTTCCATCTGCACGTAGAACTCAGAGATATAGAAATTACTGACGCCACTGATTAAAAACGCGCCGATGACCGTCATCAAAGCCAGAATCAGCACGACCATAATCATGACCATCTTCATGCGGAGCGTGCGCATGGGCCGCCTCCTCTCTGCCGCTGCCGGTTATTCGGCGAAATAGTAGCCAACGCCGCGCTTGGTCAAAATGCGCGTCGGTTTGCCGGGGTCGTCCTCAATCTTTTCGCGCAGGCGGCGCACCGTCACGTCGACGGTTCGCATATCGCCGTAATAGTCGTAGTTCCAGACCTTCTGCATCAAATCCTCGCGAGAAAAGACCTTCCCGCGCTCCTGCACCAGATAGAGCAGCAGATCATATTCCTTCTGCGTCAGGTCGACGGCCTTCCCGCCGCGCATCACCGAGAACGTCGCGGGGTCGATCGTCAATCCGTTCGCTTCGATCAGCTTGCCGACCGACTTGCGCGCGTTGAGGTCGAGGCTGCGCCGCCGGATGTTCGCGCGCACGCGCGCGAGCAGTTCGCGCATCGAAAACGGCTTCGTCATGTAGTCGTCCGCACCGGCCTCCAAGCCAAAGACTTTGTCCGTCTCCTCCTCGCGCGCCGTGAGCATGATGATCGGCGCAGTGCTCCCAGCCTCGCGCAGTTTGGCACAGATGTCAAAGCCGTTCATCTTCGGCAGCATCACGTCGAGCAAAATCAAATCCGGGTCGCCGGTCAAACCGAGCCGCAAGCCGGTCTCACCGTCAAGCGCCTCCATCGTCTCATACCCCTCGCGGCTCAGGTTGAATTTCAAAATCTCAACAATCGCGCGCTCATCTTCCACAATGAGCACCTTTTTCTTCGTTTGTTCCATACTGTCCTCTTTTCCTGTCACAGCGGGCGGCGAAGCGCCTTCGGATAGTGATTTTTCAGTTGACCGGCAGACGCCTTGCCCCAGCCGAGCGAGCAGCCTTCCACCTGCACCAGCATCCAGCCTGCGCCGTCTGTTGGAATCGTCTGTCCGGCCAAATATTGCGCCAGCCGCGCGTCGCCGCGGTCAAAATTCAGAGTTGCCGCGCACCGCCGCAGCCAAAGCGCCAGCGCGTGCGCCGGTTCCACGCGGTTCTTCCGCACCTCGCCAAGCTCCAACCCGCAGCGCAGCACCCGCAGTCCGCGCAGCGCCGGCAGCTCCTCCGGCGCAAGATAGATCGTCTGCCCAAACGATACAACGTTCCCCTCCGGCAGCGAAAGCTCTACCGCCTTGGCAAACTCCAAAAGCTCCTTTGGCGCCTTCATGCCCGGCTCGATCGGCAGCTCGCTTCCCGGCGCATCCCCGGCTCTTTGCAGCACCGCGGCAAAATGCCCCTCGCCGCGCAGCTTGTGCGGCCAGAGCCGCACCGTCTGCTCCAGTCCCGGCGCAGGCGCCGCAATCCAGTCCGGCCGCCCCGGGGAAAACGGTGGCCGCGCCGCCGGCAGCAGCGTAAACTCCGGGTGTGTTTTCAAAAACGCGGAGATCACGCCCTCGTTTTCCAGCGGCGAAAACGTGCACGTGGAGTAGACCAGCCGCCCTCCGGGGCGCAGCATCCCGGCTGCGGACTGCAAAATCTCCATCTGCCGGTTGGCGCAGATTGCGTTCGTGTCCTCCGTCCAGTCGTCTACCGCCGCCTGCTCCTTGCGGAACATTCCCTCGCCCGAGCAGGGCGCGTCGACCAGAATCCGGTCAAAGTAAGCAGGGAAGCGCTCGGCCAGGCGCTTTGGATGCTCGCAGAGCACCAGCGCATTGGCCACGCCGAGCCGCTCAATGTTGCCCGCGAGCACGCGGGCGCGCTTTTCGTTGATCTCGTTGCAGACCAGCAGACCGCGTCCTGCCAGCTTGCCCGCAATCTGCGTGCTCTTTCCGCCCGGCGCCGCGCAGAGGTCGAGCACGCGCTCGCCCGGCTGCGGGTCGAGCAGCTCCACCGGCGCCATCGCGCTCGGCTCCTGTAAATAGTATGCCCCGGCCGCGTGCAGCGGCGAAAGGCCGGGGCGCGTCGCCGGATCGTAGTAAAATCCCTCCGCGCACCACGGCACCGGGGACAGGCCGAACTCCGGCAGGGGCGGCTGCGCCGCCAACGGGTTGCGCCGCAGGCCGGCGTTGCGCGGCCGGTCATAAGACGCGCAAAACGCGTCAAACTCCGCGCCGAGCAGCGGCTTCATTCGATTCAAAAACCCTTCCGGCAGCAACGCAAACGCCCCCTTATAGCATAGTGTATTTATTATACCGGATTTCTGCAAAAAAAGAAACCCCAAATCCGGATTCCATCCCGGACGCAAAACGCGCCTTGCCAATGGCAGGGCGCGTTACGCTTATTTTTCCTTGAGCAGATCGCGGATCTCGGTGAGCAGAAGCTCCTCCTTCGTGGGTTCTGGCTCGGCGGGCGCGGGTGCGGGTTCCACCGGCTTTTCCAGCTTCTTTTTCGCAGTGTTGAACGCCTTGACCACAAGGAACACAACGAACGCCACCAGAATAAAGTCGATCACAGAGGTCAGAAACGTGCCGATCCCGACCACAACTGCCTCTTTCGTCACCTCGCCGGTCTCATTCAGCACGGCAGGGGAGATCGTGATGTTCAGCTTCGCCAGATCAATGCCACCGATCAGGCAGCCGATCAGCGGCATGAATACATCGTTGACCAGCGACGTGGTAATCTTGCCAAACGCACTGGCAATAATCACGCCGATGGCCATGTCCATCACATTGCCGCGCGAAATGAACTCTTTGAATTCCGCAAAGAACTTTTTCATTTCATCTTCTCCTCTTATATTTTTTGTTTCTCTTGCCTTTGGCCGCAAAACGCACGCTTGTCCCGAACCTTGTCGGGGCGGACGACTCTGTCCGCCCAAATCCCCGCCGCAGCGGAATGCCTTCCCCTCGGGGAAGGTGTCTGCGAAGCAGACGGATGAGGGTCCGGGAGCAGTTGCAATGCATCGTTACAATCTCCGATCTTCCACCGCACCCGTAGGGGCGGACGACTTTGCGCAGCCGTTAGCGACGAAGGAGCTTTACGGATGCGGCATACCCCTTGCGGGTACTGTCCGCCCTATCCCCGCCGCAGCGGATTGCCTTCCCCTCCGGGGAAGGTGTCTGCGAAGCAGACGGATGAGGGACTGGGCGCAGTTGCAGTACATCGTTGCAACCTCCGATCTCCCACCGCACCTTGTAGGGGCGGACGACTCTGTCCGCCCAAATCCCCGCCGCAGCGGATTGCCTTCCCCTCCGGGGAAGGTGTCTGCGAAGCAGACGGATGAGGGTCTGGGAGCAGTAGCAGTACATCGTTGCAACCGCATATCTTCCACCGCACCCGTAGGGGCGGACGACTTTGCGCAGCCGTTAGCGACGAAGGAGCTTTACGGATGCGGCATAC
>CAKUJA010000125.1 GCA_934661135.1 uncultured Oscillospiraceae bacterium | reverse complement strand
TTCGCCGCAGACTTCTGCGAAACCATCTTTGCCTACTGCCGGGCGGACAGAGTCGTCCGCCCCTACAATTCTATCGTTTTTTCCGACATTCCATACGCCGCGGAATCCAAGGGCGTCAGCCGGAAGTGCGGTGCAGCGCGCTTCTTCTGACGCGGTCGCTCAGAAGGGGCGTGGGGGAACCATTCGAAGGTTTCCCCACGCTCTCTTTTCCTTTGGCGGCTCGACACTGTTTCCTTTTCTGAAAGAGAAACGGAAACGGTGTCGAAAAACGCTTTCTGAATGGAGAACGAAAAACAGAGCCGCCCATTCGGGCGGCTCCGCAATGCAAGAACGATATTTGTAATTAGTATGCCGAGTTGATCCACTCGATGCCGTCGATCTGCAGCGTGAAGTACGGAGCAGACTGGAAGTAGGATTCGTGGAACGCGCCGTCGAACACCGCTTCTTCGCTGTCCGCGGTGAAGTCGCCGTCAGTGTCAACCGCAAACGCATGGTCAACCGTCTTGCCGTCAACCGTGAACGTCGAGGTGTCAAAGACCTGGATCGAGCCGTCCTTCAAGCCGGCTTCGACTTCCGCGATCTTTTCCGCAGTGCCGGGCGCTGCAATGGCCTCGTTCAGCGGAGTCATGACAACTTCGCCTTCCGCCATGCCGTTGCACCAGTCCTGCTCCAGCTCGGTGCCGTTGACAACACACTCGATTGCGTGGACAAAATAGCTCGTCCAGTCAATGCGGGTGCCGATCAGGGACGCGTCGGGCGCGATGGCGATCATGTCGTTGTTATAGCCGGTGTGGTATACGCCGCCAGCCTGTGCCGCGGTCGCCGGGGTGGTGTTGTCGGAATGCTGGGAGATCATCACGCAGCCGAGGTCGATCAGCGCCTTCGCCGCGTCCGCCTCTGCGGTCGCATCAGACCAGGAGCCGACGAACTGAACCTTCATGGTTGCGCTCGGGCAGACAGAGCGTGCGCCCAGATAGTACGCGGTAAAGCCGGAGACGACTTCCGCGAAGGAGTACGCGCCAACGTAACCGATGACAGCCTGATCGGCGGTGATCTCGCCGTCGTCGATCATCTGCTGCATCTTCATGCCGGCGACAACGCCCGCAACATAGCGGCCTTCATAGATCTTCGCAAACGCATTGTGCGTGTTGGCCAGATCGTCATACAAGCCGCCCTGGTTCGTCATACCAACGAACTGAATGTCCGGATACTCGGCCGCAACCGTCAGCATGGCGGGTTCGTGACCATAAGAGTTGTTGAAAATGATCTCGCAGCCGTCCTCGGCCAGTTCTTCATTCGCAACGGCAACGGGGTCGCCCTCAATGAGGTTCCACTTGATGACCCATTCCACGTTGATGCCTTCGGCCTTCAGCTTTTCGTCGGCAGCTTCCTTGCCGCGCATGAAGTTGTAGGTGTAGCCCTGGTCGTTCTCATCGCCGATGAGGACAAGGCCGACTTTGATGGACTTGCCTTCTTCTGCGGTGTCGCCGGTCTCGGCGTCCGCGGTATCGTCAGTGTTTTCGGTTTTTTCGGTCGTGTCAGCAGGGGTGGTCGTTGCGGTCGAGTCGTCCGCCGCCGTCTTGGACGAGCAGGCAACCAGCGCAAATACCATCACGAGCGCAAGGAGCAAAGCGATGATCTTTTTCATTCTTTTGGTTCCTCCTAAAAATTTTTCAGGCGGCGAACCGCCGCCCGGTGGGATTCTTCGGCTTTCGCCATCGTCAAATCCATGTCTCTATTTTACAGAATATTTGTCTAAAAATCAACGTGTTTTTTGCGATTTTCTTGAGCATAAATGAACAAATTGCTCTTTTGAACCTAAATAATTTTTAGCATTTTTCACCATTTAGTAAATCTGTCCGAAAATACCCGGTTGGAATTCGTGAACAATGACAGCGAACTCTCCTTGTCCATCCCATGAGAAATATGCTATGATAAACAAAAGCAACCTCTATTTCCGCAACAACCTTATGCAAAGGAGCCATGTTTGCCTTGAAAGATTTTGTACTGCGCGGCGATTTCTGTTACAGTGCCGATGCCAATACCATGCTGACCGCACCCGATCACTATCTCGTCTGTGAAAACGGCCGCGTGACCGGTCTGTTCGCCGCCCTGCCGGAGCGGTTTTCCCGCTATCCGCTGCACGATTACCGCGGCAAGCTCATCCTCCCCGGCATGATCGACCTGCACGTCCATGCGCCGCAGTTTGCCTTCCGCGGCCTCGGCATGGATCTCGAGCTGCTCGAGTGGCTCAACACCTATACCTTCCCGGAGGAATCCAAATACGCCGACCTTGCCTATGCCGGCCGCGCGTATACCAGCTTTGTAGAGCATCTGCGCCGCAGCACTACGACGCGCGCCTCCATTTTCGCCACCATCCATCTGCCCGCCACGCGCCTGCTCATGGAGAAGCTGGAAGCGTCGGGACTTGTCACCTACGTCGGCAAGGTCAACATGAACCGCAACAGTCCGCCTTATCTGCGCGAGCTGTCCACCAACCATTCCCTGCGCGACACCGAGCGCTGGCTTCTCGACACCAAAGACGCCTTCCGCCATACGAAGCCAATCCTCACGCCGCGCTTCATCCCCTCCTGTACGGATGATTTAATGTATGGTCTTGCGCGCCTGCGCGAGAAATACGATCTGCCGGTGCAGAGCCACCTGTCCGAGAATTACAGCGAGATCGACTGGATTCGCGAGCTCTGTCCCAAGAGCAAATTCTACGGCGACGCCTACGACCAGTTTGGTCTGTTTGGCGGCGGCTACCCCTGCATCATGGCGCACTGCGTCCATTCCGGCGAAGCCGAGCAGGAGCGGATGCTGCAAAACGGCGTATTTGTCGCGCACTCGCCGGAGTCGAACATGAATCTCTCCTCCGGTGTCGCGCCCATCAGCCAGTTTTTAAAAAACGGCCTGCGTGTCGGTCTGGCGACCGATGTCGCCGGCGGCAGTCAGGAAAATCTGCTGCGCGCCATGGCGCACTCCATTCAGGCGTCCAAGCTGCGCTGGCGCCTGCTCGACCAGTCCGTCGCGCCGCTGACGTTCGATCAGGCGTTCTACCTCGCCACCATGGGCGGCGGCGCGTTCTTCGGCAAGGTCGGCTCCTTCCTCGAAGGCTACGAGTGCGATGCCGTTGTCCTCGACGATTCCTCGCTCGACCATCCGCAGGAGCTAGACGTCCGCGCCCGCATGGAGCGCGCCGTCTATCTGGCCGACGACCGCAATATCACGGCAAAATTTGTGGCGGGCGAACAAATCTTCTGAGTGTTTCGCCGGACGAATTGTGCGGGAATGTTCTTGTTTTTTCCCCGGTTCCTCATTATAATGGTGGGTGCAAAAATACCCTTTTGGGAGGAACCTGTCTCAATGAAAAAACTGAACACCCGTCAAATCGCGCTGAACGGCATCGTCGCCGGTCTCTACGCAGCCATCACGATCCTGACCGCTTCGTTTGCCTACGGAAATATTCAGTTCCGCATCTCCGAAGCGCTGATGATGCTCCTGCTCTTTGAGCCGAGCCTGACCGTCGGCCTGACCATCGGCTGCCTGATTGCCAACCTGTTCTCCACGGTCTCTGTGCTCGACATCGTCATCGGCACTGCCGCAACGCTGCTGGCCTGCCTGCTCACCACGCGCATCAAAAAGCCGGCTCTTGCGCCGCTGCCCACCATTCTGGTCAACGCTGTGATGGTCGGTGCGATGCTCTCGTGGCTCTATATGCCGTCCGAGCAGTTCTGGTATGGCCTGCTCGTCTTTGGCGGCGAGGTTGGCGCGGGTGAAGCCGCCGTGCTCTATGTGCTCGGCCTTCCGCTCTACTATGCCATGAAAAAAACTGATTTCATCCACAAGCTGCTCTATCCGAAGCACTGAATTTCCAACAAGGGAGCTGAATCTATGAAATTGCTGCTCAAGGGCGGTACGATTGTCTCCGCCGCCGGTTCCAGGGTCGCAGATCTGCTGATTGAGGACGAAAAAATTGTCCGCATCGGTCAAACTCTCACCGACGCAGACGCGACTGTCGTTCCAATGGAGGGAAAGCTGCTCTTTCCCGGCTTTATCGACGCGCACACGCATTTCGATCTCGACGTCTGCAATACGACAACCGCCGACAACTTCGACACCGGCACGCGCAGCGCGCTGCGCGGCGGCACAACCATGGTTGTCGACTTTGCTTGCCCGAACAAGGGCGAGACGCTGCAATATGGTCTCGACCTCTGGCATAAAAAGGCCGACGGCCGTTCGAGCTGCGATTACAGCTTCCACATGACCATCGATGACTGGAACGAGACGATCAAGTCTGAAATTCCGAAGATGTTTGAGCAGGGCGTCTCGTCGTTCAAAATGTATATGACCTATCCGGCCATGATGATCGGCGACAAAGATCTGTTCTACGCCCTCGAGGAGCTGAAAAAATACGGCGGCATCGCCGGCGTCCACTGCGAAAACGCCGGCGTCATCGACGCGCTCATCGAGCAGCACAAGGCCGCGGGCGATGTCGGCCCGTCGGCGCATCCGCGCTGCCGCCCGAATCCGCTCGAAGCCGAAGCCGTGGCGCATCTGCTGCGCATCGCCGAGGTTGCGGACGTGCCGGTCGTGATCGTCCACCTCAGCACGAAGGAATCGCTTGCCGAGGTTGCCGCCGCCCGTGCACGCGGCCAGAAGGTCTATGTCGAGACCTGCCCGCACTATCTGCTGCTGGATGACAGCCGCTATGACCAGCCGGACTATTCTGCTTCCGCGCGCTTCGTCTGCGCGCCGCCGCTGCGCAAGCAGGCTGACCAGTCCGCGCTCTGGGCAGCGCTGGCCGATGGCACGATTCAAACCGTCTCCACCGACCATTGCAGCTTCACGCTGAAGCAGAAGGACGCCGGCAAGGGCGACTTTACCAAAATCCCCGGCGGTCTGCCCGGCGTAGAGACGCGCGGCATCCTGCTCTACTCCGAGGGCGTGGCCAAAGGCCGCATTTCGGTGGAAAAGATGGCCGAGGTGCTCTCCGAAAACCCGGCGAAGCTCTACGGTGCGTACCCGCGCAAGGGCGTCCTCGCCGAGGGCAGCGACGCGGACATCGTTGTCATCGACCCGGCCAAAACCGGCCTGGTTACCGCGTCCGACCAGATTGCCAACGTCGACTATACCCCCTATGAGGGTTTCCGGACGCAGGGCGTCATCGAGCAGGTCTACCTGCGCGGCCAACTCGCCGTCGACCGCGGCGACGTCAAAACCGGCACCATCGGGCAGTTCATCCCCCGCGGCTGCAATTGCCTGTAATCCAAAAATTTCAAAGCACCCGGACGTTCTCACGCCCGGGTGCTTTTTCGCCCAGCTTGCCGCGGTGGATCGCCTTCCGCCGTACCCGTAGGGGCGGACGACCCTGTCTGCCCATTCCTCCGATCTCCCACCGCACCTTGTAGGGGCAGACGACTC
>CAKUJA010000124.1 GCA_934661135.1 uncultured Oscillospiraceae bacterium | reverse complement strand
CCGCAGTCTGCGCAGAACACCAGCCCTGAGAAAATGTTCGGTTCATCCATGTGCTTCGCCGTGCGCTTTTTGTGCTGCCGCACCTCCTGCACGATCTCCCACTGCTCCTGCGTGATGAGCGGCTGGTGCGTGTTTTTTACCAGACACTGTTCGCTTTCCGGCCGGTCGATCCGCGTTTTATTCTTGTAAGAAATAGTCGTCCGCCGCAGTCCAACCGTATGGCCCAGATACATGACGTTTTTGAGAATATCACTGACCGTCGTACCAGACCACGTACACGGATGCAGCGCATCGCACCCCTTGTGCGTTTTTCCGGTCTTCTGAAAGTAGTAATTTGCAGGTGTCAGAATATTCCGTTCCGTCAGAATCCGCGCGATTTGGCTCGGACCTTTCCCAGAAGCACAGAGGGTAAAAATCTGCCGCACAACCTCTGCCGCTTCTGGGTCAGGCTCGAGATGGTTTTCCGTAGTTTCGGATTTTCGGTACCCATAGGGTGGACGGCCTCCGAGCCATTCGCCGCGTTCAGCCTGCAGCTTTTTCACGGCGCGAACCTTCCGGCTCGTGTCCTTTGCGTGCAGCTCGTTTGCCCAGTTGCGGATGGGGTTAAAATCATTGCTGCTTTCCACCGCAGAATCCACGCCGTCGTTGACTGCAATGAACCGCACATTTTTCTGCGGGAAATAGATCTCCATGTAGTAGCCGACCTGCAAGTACTCACGCCCCAGCCGGGAGGCATCCTTTACAATCAGGGTGGAGACCTCCCCGGCTTCGATCATTTCCACGATCTTTTTCCAACTCGGCCGCTCAAAATTTGTTCCGGAATACCCGTCATCCGCAAGAAAAAGTGTGTTTTCAAAGCCTTTATCCCGTGCGAATTTTTCTAACAGATCCCGCTGATGCTGGATGCTGTTTGACTCTCCGGCACGCTCGTCCTCCTGACTGAGCCGCCCGTAGAGAATCGTATATTGTTGCTTCTGGCTTGCCATTGTAACCTCCTTTTCCGTGGGGCAAGTCGGTACGGTACGGCAAGTATACCGCATCAGCTGCCACAAGTCTACGAGAATTTTATGCGCTGTGCGCTTCCTTTTCCAGTTCCGCGTCGATGCAGGCAATCAGCTTGTCCGTCGGCGTTGCGGAAGGTTCTGCCGGAAATACAGACGTGATACAGAACCGTCTGCCGCCGATCAGCATCTCGCGCTGTTTTGTGATGCAGTCTTCTTCCATACAAGTTGTTGTGTCCCGGAAAACAGTTGCGACTTCACCATTCTCTGTTTGCCGAAGTTTTGCACACTCCGGCATATATCCGCCGAGAATACCGGTGTCCCGATAAATCTCCCAGTCCTTTTTCATAGGCTTCCTTTCTGCCTCCCGCTGGAGGCTGTTTTTATAAGTGCTGTTCCATTGTCCAATCCACATGATCGTCCTCAGCGTGGCCGAGGGCGGTTTTCCTTTGCCGGAACTTCTTGCGGCGCTTGCTGTCGATGTGCGGCGGCATGGTGGATGCATCACGTTGTGGAACATCGTCCGTCATCTGCTCCACAGCACGGCCAAGGCGCACAGCGCCGCGCACAAGATCACTGCGGTAATCGAGATCCACGCGCACGTCCGGATTTTCTTCCGCGTCTCCTGCACCGTATTCGAAAGCTGTTTCTTCGTATCGTTCAGAGTCTCGGTCAGGGCAATCTTCGTACTCTCGGTCAGCGCCTTGCAGCCGGAAGAATACTTCTCGTTCAGGCTCCCAGCCTGTCCTGCGAACTCTGTCGCGCTCGCCTGCATCGCGGTCAGGGCTTCCTGTGCTTCCTGCTTCGTCAGGAGCGTTTTCAGGTCCGTGTCCAACTGCATCTGCTGCCGAAACAGCCTGTCCTGCATTTCAAGCAGCGCGCTCCAGTTCCGCTCCGTGACCATCACGCTGGTTTCCAACTGCTGTGCCTCGTCCATCAGCTTTTTGTGCTGCGTCAACATTTCTTGTGTTGTCATTCTTCGTTCTGTATCCATATTCTTCCTCCATATTTTCTTTTAGGTATTTTGTCATGTGTAGCTTGCTGTCACGGCACTTGCGGCCGTCTGGCGTGGTGTAGGTGATGCTTTTGCGGTTGTCCGTCCATGTCGCGCCGTATCCCTCGGCGCGGAGTAGTGCCAGAAAATCCTCGCGGCTGGCGGCATACCGCATACACTCGTCGATCACGCGCATCAGCTCAAACTTCCAGCTCTCACCTTTAGATGCCGTGTAATATTCCGCATTGGACATTCCGCGGGAATGTTTTTGCTCATCTCTCTGGAATTTCGGCAGTCCCAGTTCTTCACAAATCTGGTCGTTGCGGATGCGCAGCTCCTGAATCTGTTCGTCTGCCATGTGTACCTTCTTACCCGTCTCGAAGTTCACACTGTTGATGATGCAGTGCGAGTGGATATGCTCGCGGTCGACGTGCGTGCAGACCAGCACCTCGCAGCCCTCGAAGTATCCAGCCAATCTGCGTGCTGCTTCGTGCGCTGTGCGAGGATCAATGTTCGCACCTTTCGGGAAGCTTTGCACCATGTGATAGAACATCACGCCGCCGTCTTTATGATGCAGCAGCTTCGTACTCAGGAATTCGTCGAACGCCGTTTCCGGCTGGCAGCCAATGCCGCTGACGAGCTGCTGACCGTCCCAAAGCGTCTTGCCGAGTTGGGAAACGTAGCGCATGACACTTTTCATGCACCCGCGCGTCTGCGTACCTTTTTTGTAATTCACGAAATGGACGATCGCGATTTCGTCGCACCTCCCTCCTGCAACTCCCGCAGGGCAGTGTTGATCTTGGAAAACTCCTGCGCAGCAGAATCCAAATTGGCGAACTGTACTTTGCCTATGTTCGCCAGCACTGCCAGCTGGTTGAGGTTGTTGCCAATTGCCTTCTGTTGCCGCAGGACTTCCTTCAAGCCATCAAGAATTATGATATGTTTTCCGAGACAACACGCAGTCACATAATCGCTCTGACTCATGTGCGCCTGCGCCGCTTTTCGTCGTATCGTTTCCAAATCCTGCTCCGAGATTCGAATGCTGAATTGCTTGTCTTTTTTCATCTTTCCTCCGTTTTCATGAAGTGGGTACGGGCTTCTGCCCGCAAACAGCATTTGGCGGGGAGCCGGTGGACCGGCGACTAGCCAAATGCGATGCTGGCTCCTCCCGAACGGGAGGATTTTTCCCGCCGCGGCGGGACTTCTCTGCGCTGCTCCGGAACTTGCCCGCACGTTGGCGCAACGTGGGCTTTTTCGGCTGCGCCGCGCACACACCCGCAGCCGGGGCGCAAAGCCGCACACAGCGGCGACACGCGCCTCACGGCGCGGCGCAGGCACTCGGCCTGCCGACAGGGTCGATAGGGTCGATGCTTCCCACGGTGGGAAGATCGGCACTTTCGGCACTCCGAAGCGAGATCAGCCGCTTTCCGTTGCTGCGGTAGATCTTGACCAGAATCCCGTTTTCCCTTAGAGTCTCAACGTTTTCCAGCACCAGACGGGTCACTTTTTTCGGCGTGATCCCAAGGCTTCCGTCAGGGTCGATCTTTGCGGACAGTGCCGATGGTGTGCCGGTATATGCAGGATCGGCACTGAGCAACGCAGAGAAAAGATGCACGAGCTGAAGCGCGGAAATCCTAGAAGCGCCGCTGCAAGTTTTGCTGTCTGCAAGCAGCTTCCAGACGTGATCGTCCTCGCCAAGCTCCAACTTTCACGTTCGATCCGGGATGTCACGCCCAGTGCAATGCAGGGATGCGGCGTTGGCGCTTCGCGCGTTCTTTTGCAGCACAAAGGCAGAGTCAGCCGCGCCGCTTAAGCCCGTTGAACCGGAGATCATGTTCATCGGATCGTCATCGTGGAGTTTCCGCAGATGGTGAATCAGCAGGATGGCAATATGATGCCTGTCCGCAAGCTGTTTGAGAAGTCCGACATCCTGATAATCATTTGCGTACAGATTGCTGTCACCGCCTGCGCTACGGACACGCTGTAATGTATCGATCACAACAAGCTTTGTGGTCGGATGCTCTGTCAAAAACTGCTCGATCTGTTGCTCCAATCCGTGCTTGAGCGTGTCGGCCAGGATTGCAAAGTGCAGTGTCGGCGGCGCGTCCTCGGTCAGATCAAAGAGCCGCGACTGGATGCGCCGGTAGGAATCTTCCAAACTGAGATACAGAACTTCGCCCTGCGTCACCACGAAATTCCAGAGCGGCTGCCCCTGCGAAACGCACAAGCAGAGCCACAGTGCCAGCCACGATTTGCCGATCTTCGGCGCACCCGCGAGGATATGCAAGCCTTCCGGAATGAGTTCGTCGACGAGAAACGGCGTTGGTTCATACGTCCGATTTTGCAGATCTTCTGCGTTGATGGTTTCCAGTTTAGTCATTTTTTCACTTCATTTCGATTTTATTTGTTATAGATACATTCTCTACAAATCTACAATCGGATGATAGCACAGCCATTGACATTCTACAATAGGTAATGTATCATTTATCCGCATACACTACACGAGTGAAAATACATTCTCTACAAAGGAGGCGCACGCACATGGGCGTTTTTGGGAAAGATTTATTGGATTTTCATCGGCCGCGCACCAATACGAAGGTGGAGTTCGGCGCTTCCGGCTATTGGGTCGAATCCCATCCGACGATGCAGCCCTACGGCGCTGTGCTGACGGAAATTCTGAATCTTGACGCTGCGCCGTTTCAAGAATTATTGGATCAATATCGGAAGACCGTTGCAGAAAAGGATGCAGAGCAGGCAGCGCGGGCGTTTCAGGCTGTGACGAATGGATTTGCATCTTTACCGCTTTACCGCCTGTATTGGAATGACGTTCAGCTGTTTGCAAGCATGGATGTGAGTGAATTATTTGTGGGCGAAGCGCAGGAAGCGTTCCGCGAGTATGTGATGCAGGACGATACGTTGCCGAGATTCATGCAGGAGCAGATGGACGCCATCCGATTGATTCAGGAACGGTATGCGTGGTTCCTCGATGGTGTTTTTGCCGACGCGGTATTTGAAAAGAAAAAGGGCCAGAGAAAAACTTCTCTGGCACAACAGATCGAGAAAAAAGGCTTGGAGCCGTTTGTCAGCGGCGTCAGCCTTGGCGCAGATTCGGAGGTGGATGCGCCGAAGGTGAATGCGCAGTTCTGCATTCGCGGCACAGGGCGCGAGGCGGAGGTGGTCGAAAAAATGTACTTTGACCGGCTGCTTGATTTTGCCTATGTGGAGTTTATGAAGGGCTTGCAGCGTGGGTTCGTTCCGAAGCGCTGCGCCAACTGCGGGCGCTGGTTTTTGCAGACGCCGGGCGCGACCTTTGCCTACTGCGCAGGGCCAGCGCCGGAGGACCCAAGTAAAACCTGCCGGGAGATCGGCGCGGCCAGCAGCTTCAAAGACAAAGTTGCGAACAATGAAGTCTGGCAGGTGCAGCAGCGGGCATACAAGAAATACTACGCGCGCACGATGCGAAA
>CAKUJA010000123.1 GCA_934661135.1 uncultured Oscillospiraceae bacterium | reverse complement strand
CGCCCGCTTCTTCCGGTTTCCTCCGCGCCCAAAGAAACGCTTTTTTGAACCCGTTCTTTTCTTTCTCCGAAAAGAGGAAAAAAGAATCGGGGCGCAAATTGGGCGAATCGAGCCGTCCGCTCTACAAAGCGGTCTTAACGTTGCAATCATCTGCTTTCCAGCATCCCAAATATGTATTGAATCCCCAATTCTTCGGCCAGCGCCAGCTTCATTCCAATCGTCTCTCCGGTATCATAGAGCAGCACAAAAATCTGCCCGCCATTCGCCCAGTGGCAGCATTGGCAGAGAAATTCCGGGCAAAAACAGGATGGATGCTCCGCCAGCGCACGCTCCTGTTCCGCGCGGGATGCTGTCCGTCCGCGTCCGTCCGGGCAGGGGAGCGCATAGAGCTGTGCAATCGGCGTGAGATGCAGCCAGAGCCGCGCCCCGTACTGCTGCGCGGCGTGCGTCAACCTGTCCCGGATTGTGCCGTGCGGACAGAAACAGTCCATCCAGACCGGCTGCTCCGCACCGGCCGTCTCTGCGTCGCAGAGCGCCCCGGTGCCGGCCGCGCCACCCTCCGGCGACCAGACCGGCGCGCCGGCAACCGGCGAGCGCATCCCGCGCGGCAGTACAAACAGCTCGCCCGCCGGTCCCCCGTCTGCCCAATCAAATCCGACCACGGAAAACGGCGCGCCGGCATCCGGTGGAAATGGAAAGACGGTCATAGACAAGTGCCCTCCTGATGTGATATACTATACTAGATTTTATGAGAGTGTGAGGCCAGCTATGCCGTTTTCGCTGATCCCAAAGATGATTCTGCCCAGCCTGCCAGATCTGACGCCCGCGCTGCTCTCGGCGCGCGGCATTCGGTTTTTGATGCTGGATTTTGATAATACAATCGTCCCTTATACGACAAACGAACCGACGGAGCGTATGGCCGCGTGGCTGCGTACCATGCAGACGTCGGAAATCCGGCTCTGCGTCGTCTCAAACAGCCGCAAGCCGCGCGTCGTGGAGTTCTGCAAAAAGTATGGGCTGGACTGCGTGACACACGCAAAAAAGCCGTTCTCGCGCGGCATCCGCGAATGTCTCGCGCGCTTTTCGCTCGACCCGGCGGACTGCGCCCTCGTCGGCGATCAGATCTATACGGATGTCCTCGGCGCGAACTGCGCAGGGTTGACGTCTGTCCTGATTTCTGCAATCCAAAACCACACCATCTGGCTCAAATTACGGCACATCGCCGAACTGCCGTTTATTGCAATCGGAAAAAGGAGGATCTCCCATGAAAAATCTTGAAAAGTACCAGAGCTTGCTGGAGACCGGAAAGGCCGACGGCCTGCTGCTCACCAGCGTCTACAACCGGCTCTATGCCGCACAGTACCGTGTGGCTGAGGGCGTTGCGCTTGTGACGCGCAGCGAGAGCTACTATTTTACCGACAGTCGCTACATCGAAGCCGCCGAGACCAACCTCAAGGGGTTCACGGTGCAGCTTGTCGACGCCAATCACAGCTATACCGACCGCATCAACGACGTCATCAAGGCGCATACGGTCAAGAGCCTTGGCATCGAGGAAGCCGACATGACCTATGGCGACTACCTGCGCTACAACGACAAGCTCCACGCGGTGCTCGTGCCGATGCAGACCGAGATTGATGCGTTCCGCGCCACGAAGGAGCCGTGGGAAGTGGAGCTGATGCGCAAGGCGCAGGCCATCACCGACCAGACGTTTGCCGAGCTGCGCAAGATCATCTGTGCGGGTATGACCGAGAAGGAGCTTGAAGCCGAGCTGCTCTACCGGCTCTACAAGCACGGCGCGGAGGGTCCCTCGTTCGACCCGATCGTCGTCTCCGGTCCCAACACCAGCCTGCCGCACGGCGTTCCCGGTGAGCGCAAGCTCGCCTTCGGCGACTTCATCACGATGGATTTCGGCTGCATCTACGGCGGGTACTGCTCCGACATGACGCGTACCGTCGCCCTCGGCTTTGTCAGCGAGGAGATGGACAAGGTCTACCAGACCGTCCTTCAGGCGCAGCTCGCCGGCATCGCGGCCACGCGCGCGGGCGTTGCCGGGCGCGACATCGACGGCGCGGCGCGCCAGGTCATCGCAAATGCCGGCTACGGTGACTATTTCGGCCACGGCTACGGCCACAGCCTCGGCATCTGTATTCACGAAGCGCCGAACGCCAATACGCGCAACGATCAGCCGATGCCCGCCGGCGCGGTGGTTTCCGCCGAACCCGGCATCTATCTACCCGGAAAATTCGGCGTCCGCATCGAAGATGTGACGCTGATTACGAAGGACGGCTGCGAGGTGCTGACCAAGAGTCCGAAAAAATTGATTATTTTGTAAGAATCTCTTGCAAATCAGGGCATCCTATTGTAGAATTACTCTGTTATAGAATTATGGTAATGTATTTTTAAAACCTGAACATATTGGAGGAAACAACTATGGCAACAATTACCGCCGGTGATTTCAGAAACGGCAAAACGTTCGAGATGGACGGCAAGATCATGCAGGTCGTCGAGTTCCAGCACGTCAAGCCCGGCAAGGGCGCGGCTTTCGTCCGCACCAAGATGAAGAACATCGTGACCGGCGCCGTCACCGAGACGTCGTTCAACCCGACTGCGAAGTTCGAAGAAGCGTTCATCGAGCGTAAGGACGCCGAGTACAGCTACAACGACGGCGATCTGTACTACTTCATGGATCAGGAGACCTACGACATGATTCCCATCGGCAAGGAAACGCTCGACGATTCCTTCCGCTTCATCAAGGAAAACACCATGTGCAAGCTGATGAGCTACAAGGGCAAGGTGTTCGGCGTCGAAACTCCGAACTTTGTCGAGCTTGAGGTCATCAAGGCCGACCCGGGCGTCAAGGGCGACACCGCCACCAACGTCACCAAGCCTGCCACCGTCGAGACCGGCACGGAAGTCAAGGTTCCGCTGTTCATCAACGAGGGCGACCGCATCCAGATCGACACCCGCACGGGCGAATACCTTGGCCGCGCCAAGGGTTAAGAGTTCAATCGTCAACTGCTGCTTTGAAAGGAGACAACACTATGACACTTTCTGAAAAGTCCGCATACCTGAAAGGCCTGATGGACGGCCTGAAGCTCGACACCGACAAGAACGAAGGCAAGCTGATCGCCGCGATCATCGATATGCTCTCTGACGTTGCGGAGAACATTGCGGATCTGGAGGATGTGGTCGACTGCATCTCCGATGAGCTGGATTGCATTGAAGAAGACCTCGATAACATCGACGAATACCTCCTCGACGACGAGGATGACGAAGACGACGAAGACGACGACTACGAAGACGATTTCGGCGACCAGGACGAGTTCGACTTCGGCGATGAGACGCTCTATGAAGTCAAGTGCCCCACCTGCGGCGAAGTCATCACGATCGACGAGGAAATGCTCGACGATGGTTCCACCAAATGTCCGAACTGCGGCGAGGAGCTCGAGTTCGACATGGAAGATGAAGACGAGGGCGACGACGAATAATCTCCCAATAAAAACCGTCCCGGACACTTGTCCGGGACGGTTTTTGTTTACTTGTCGAGCTCCGCCTTGGCCTGCTCCAGTGCTCGTGCGAGCTGATCCGGACAGGACGTCGGCTTCATGCCGCACGGAATGCCGCGCAGCCGCGGAATCACCTCATCGATGTCCATGCCCTCAATCAGGCGGCTGATGCCCTGTAAATTGCCGTTGCAGCCGCCGGTAAAGACGACCTTGCGGATGGTTCTGCCGTCAAGCTCCACATGGATCTTGCTCGAACAGGTTCCTCTGGTGCGATAATCAAATTCCATAGCTGTTCCTTTCTATTCCGTGAGATCACAGACCTCACAGTTTACATAATTTATTAAATCAGCAGGTGCCAGCAAGATCTGGCAGCCGCGCTGCCCGGCTGAGACGCCGATCTCGTCGTAAAGCTCCGCTGTCTCGTCGAGAAACGTCGGAAACGGCTTCTTCATCCCGATCGGGCTGCACCCGCCGCGGATGTAGCCGGTTGTTGCCAGCAGCTCCTTGACGTGAATCAGCTCTACCTTTTTGTCGCCCGCGGCCTTCGCGGCCTTTTTGAGGTCAAGTTCGCAGCAGACCGGGATGCAAAAGACTACAAAGCCGCACCGGTCTCCGTGCGCAACGAGCGTCTTGAAGATCTGCTCCGGCGGCATTCCGATGCCCTCCGCTGCGTGCAGTCCGGACAGGTCGCTTTCGTCATACGCATATTCCGCCGTGCGGTAGTGGACTTTCGCCGCATCGAGCAGCCGCATCACATTCGTTCTGGTCATAGAGATCCCTTCTTTCCGCCCCATTATACAGGACTTTGCGCCCGCTTGCAAGTCCTCCACCCATTTGCTATAATACGTCTGAAAATTTTCCCGGAGGCGAACAAAATGTCCATTGAAAAAGTCAGAAGCGAGTTCCAGTCGCGCGGTATCGCGGATCGGATTCTGGAGTTCGACGTGTCGAGCGCGACGGTCGAGCTGGCCGCTCAGGCGCTCGGCGTCGAGGGTGCGCGGATCGCAAAGACGCTCTCGTTTCTCACCGGCGACGGCTGTATCCTGATCGTCACGGCGGGCGACGCGAAAATTGACAACAAGAAATATAAGGCGCAATTCGGCGTCAAGGCCAAGCTGCTGGCGCACGATGACGTGCCGGCGCTGATCGGCCACGCGGTTGGCGGCGTCTGTCCGTTTGCGGTCAACGAGGGCGTGCACGTCTACCTCGACGAATCGCTCAAGCGCTTCCAGACGGTCTTTCCGGCCTGCGGCAGCAGCAACAGCGCGATCGAGCTGACCATTCCGGAGCTGGAGCAGTATTCCAACTTTGAAGCATGGGTCGACGTCTGCAAGCTGCCGGAATAATTTTGACTGCCCTGAGCCATCCTATCCTTTGACAAACAGAGGAGGGGATTGCATGGCAGAACAGCAATCGGAAACCAGACAGATCGACCAGCTTGTCGATCTCGGCGCGGCTACCATGGAGACTGCGCACGGCAATATCTATACGCTGACGATCATCGGCCAGATCGAGGGACATCAGGCGCTTCCGGAGAATGTGAAAACCACAAAATATGAGCACGTTCTGCCGCTGCTGGCCTCGGTTGAGGAGAGTGAGAACGTCGACGGCCTGCTCATCCTGCTCAATACTGTCGGCGGCGACATCGAAGCGGGGCTTGCCATCGCGGAGCTGATAGCCGGCATGAAAAAGCCGACGGTTTCGCTGGTGCTCGGCGGCGGCCATTCCATCGGCATTCCGCTGGCCGTCTCCGCGCGCCGCAGTATGATCGTGCCGACTGCGTCCATGACCGTGCATCCCGTCCGCATGACCGGCCTTGTCGTTGGCGCGCCGCAGACCTATCAGTATTTTAACCGCATTCAGGATCAGATCGTCAGCTTCGTCACCAAGCATTCCAAAATCTCGAAGCAGCGGCCGAACCTTTACACAGGCATACGACCGTCTCGTCATTGCAACCGGCGCGACGCCGTTTATCCCGCCGCTCC
>CAKUJA010000122.1 GCA_934661135.1 uncultured Oscillospiraceae bacterium | reverse complement strand
TGCAGCGTAGGACGCAAGGTTGTACCGTATCCGTAGGATGTTGCCTGACCGCCATCATCAAGATCGCGTGCGGCGCGGGAAGGACAGCGAAAAACCAATCTGCAACCCAGCGGAGCGGTTGCGGATTGGAAAGGAAGAAGGAAGGAGCGAATATGCAGTTTTCGGCGTTAGCCGGAAACGGAATGGAGCGAGTTTCTTCTGACGCGATGGCAGCACGGTGCGCAGGTATGGTTTTGTACGCCCTCTTTCTTTTCTTGGCAGGTTGAACCCGTTCTTTTCTTTCTGGCAGAGAAAGAAAAGAATGGGTTCAAAAAAGCGTTTCTTCGGGTACGGAGGAAACCGGAAGAAGCGGGCGGACAGTACCCGCAAGGGGTATGCCGCATCCGTAAAGCTCCTTCGTCGCTAACGGCTGCGCAAAGTCGTCCGCCCATACGGGTGCGGGGGAAGATCGGAGGTTGTACCGATGTGTTGCAACTGCTCCCAGACCCTCATCCGTCTGCTTCGCAGACACCTTCCCCGGAGGGGAAGGCAATCCGCTGCGGCGGGGATAGGGCGGACAGGGTCGTCCGCCCCTACATGGTGCGGCGGAAGATCGGAGGTTGTACGGATGCGTTGCGGCTGCTCCCAGACCCTCATCCGTCTGCTTCGCAGACACCTTCCCCGGAGGGGAAGGCGATCCGCTGCGGCGGGAGGATGGGGAGAAAGATTGGGATGGGGTTGGGAAAGTTTCAGTAGCTTTTTTACGAGGATTCGAGTATAATAAACAGGGTATACTCGCAGAACGGGAAAGGAGGACATGGCGAGACGCCATCAAGCAAGCGCCAGCGCCGGGAGACCGGACGACGAGGCGGGACGTGATCGAACATTCGGCGGATGCGTCCCCGTGCGTGCTCTGCGCGCGTGACACAGCCACAAATATGCGGGCGACCGCAAAACAAAGGGACTGTGAGCAGGGTGACAGGCAAATACTGCGAGGTTTGTTCTGCATCAATTCAACAGCGCGGCAATGCCGGACAGCGAAAAACTGCCGGGCGGAGTTGCTGCGCACGAACTGGGACAGGAGGACCTATTTATGTGTGGAATTGTTGGGTATATCGGGAATCAGCAGGCCGCGCCGATCCTTTTGCAGGGACTCAAGCGGCTGGAATACCGCGGATATGACTCGGCGGGCATCTGTGTGGCGCAGGACGGCGTGCTGCGCGTGGAGAAGGCGAAGGGGCGGCTGGCCAATCTTGTGGAGCTGACGGATGGCGGCGCGAAGCTGCCGGGGACGCTCGGCATCGGCCACACCCGCTGGGCGACGCACGGCGAGCCGAACGATATCAATTCGCACCCGCATTTGAGCCAGAACGGAAAGATTGCGCTGGTACATAACGGAATCATTGAAAACTACATGGAGATCCGGGCGTTTTTGGAGGAAAAGGGCGTCCGCTTTGTGTCGCAGACCGACAGCGAGGTCGTGGCGCAGCTTTTGGAATACTGCCTGGGGCTGCCGGAGACTGAAACGGTTTCGGATGCGATCTATATGGTGCTGCACCGGATTGAGGGTGCGTATGCATTCGGCATTGTGTGCGCCGACGAGCCGGACCGACTGTATGCCGCGCGCAAGGACGCACCGCTGCTGCTCGGATTCGGCAAGGGCGAGAGCTTCCTCGCGTCTGACGTGACCGCGCTGGTACAGTACACGCGCGATGTGGTCTACATGGACGACGGCGAAGTGGCGATTTTGGCGCGCGACGGGATTCAGGTTTACAACGCGATGGAGCAGCCGGTGGAGAAAGAGCATCACCACATCGACTGGGAGATCTCGGCGGCGGAAAAGGGCGGCTATGAGCACTTTATGCTCAAGGAGATCATGGAGCAGCCGGAGGCGCTGCGGCGGACGATCAGTCCGCGTATCCAGAATGGGCGGATCGTCCTGGACGATCTGACGCTGGACGCGGCGAGGATTCGAAAGATCGATATGATTGCGTGCGGCTCGTCGTACCACGTGTGTATGGTTGGAAAATATAATCTGGAAAAGCTGACGCGGATTCCGGTGGAGGTTTCGCTGGCGTCGGAGTTCCGGTATGCAGACCCGATCGTGGACGAGGGGACGCTGGTGATTGTCATCAGCCAGTCCGGAGAGACGCTCGATACGATGGCGGCAATGCGCGAGGCGAAGGCCAGAGGTGCGCGGGTGCTGGCTATTGTGAATGTCGTGGGAAGCTCGATTGCGCGCGAAGCCGACGATGTGCTCTACACGTGGGCAGGGCCGGAGATCGCCGTGGCGACGACGAAGGCCTATTCGACGCAGCTTGCGATGGTGGCGCAGCTTGCGCTGTATCTTGCAGATGCACGCGGGACGATTGCGCCGGAGCGGTACGCGCAGCTCGTCGCCGAGCTGGAGCGGCTGCCGGAGAAGGTGGCGAAGGTGCTGGAGAACCAGAAGGAGATTCAGTATTTTGCGTCGCAGTTCTTCAACCACGACTCGATTTTCTTTATCGGGCGCAACCTCGACTATGCGGTGGGACTGGAAGGATCGCTGAAGCTGAAGGAGATTTCGTATATTCACTCGGAGGCCTACGCATCCGGCGAGCTGAAGCACGGGACGATCTCGCTGATCGAGCCGGGGACGCTGGTTGTGGCGCTGGGCGCGTATACGCCGCTGTTTGACAAGGCAATGAGCAACGTGGTGGAGGTCAAGGCGCGCGGCGCGAACGTGCTGGCGCTGACGACTGAGAGCCACCGCGAGCAGATGGCGTCGCGCGTGGACGCGCTGATGACGATTCCGGAGACGGAGGAGCTGCTGCTGCCGTCGCTGAGCGTGGTGCCGCTGCAGCTGTTTGCCTATTATGTGGCGCTTCAGCGCGGGTGCGACATCGATAAGCCGCGCAACCTCGCAAAGAGCGTGACGGTGGAATAAGGAAAACGCAGAATCCGCCCCGGCGGAGAGCCGGGGCGACGCAAAATTTGATCTGCCGGGAGGGCAGGAGGATATGTATGCAGAACTTTGACTATGATGTAATCATTGTGGGCGCTGGCCCGGGCGGCATCTTTTCCGCCTATGAGCTGACGAAGGAGAACCACGGACTGAAGATCGCGGTGTTCGAGGCGGGGCATCCGCTGGCGAAGCGGCGCTGTCCGATCGACGGCGAGCGCGTAAAGACGTGCATCAAGTGCCAGACGTGCTCCATTATGAGCGGCTTTGGCGGAGCGGGCGCGTTCTCGGACGGCAAGTACAATATCACCAACGACTTCGGCGGCACGCTCTACGAGCACATCGGCAAGAAGAAGGCGCTGGAGCTGATGCACTATGTGGATGAGATCAACATGACGCACGGCGGCGAGGGAACGAAGCTCTACACCACGGCGGGGTCGCGCTTTAAGAAGCTCTGCATTCAGAATAAGCTGAATCTGCTGGACGCGTCGGTGCGTCATCTCGGCACGGACATCAATTTTGTCGTGCTGGAAAACCTCTATGAGGAGCTGAAGGAGAAGGTAGCGTTTTTCTTCGATACGCCGGTGCACGGCATTCATACGGTGGAGGGCGGCGGCTTTGCAATTGACTGCGAGGGCGGCAGCCACACCTGCCGGGAATGCATTGTATCGGTCGGTCGGAGCGGTAGCAAGTGGATGGAAACCGTGTGCCACGAGATGGGGTTGGAGACGTTTTCCAACCGCGTCGACCTCGGCGTGCGCGTGGAGCTGCCGGCGGTGGTATTTTCGCACCTGACGGACGAGCTATATGAGAGCAAGATTGTCTACCGCACCGAAAAGTTTGAGGACAACGTGCGCACGTTCTGCATGAACCCGAACGGCATTGTGGTCAATGAGAACACAAACGGCATTGTGACGGTCAACGGCCACAGCTATGAGGACAAGGCAATGCAGACCGAGAACACGAACTTCGCACTGCTGGTGTCGAAGCATTTCTCGGAGCCGTTTAAGGATTCCAACGGCTACGGCGAGTCGATTGCGCGGCTTTCCAATATGTTGGGCGGCGGCGTCATCGTGCAGCGGTTCGGCGATCTGGTGCGCGGGCGGCGCAGCAACGTCAAGCGCATTGAGGAGGGACTTGTGACGCCGACACTGGCGGCGACGCCGGGCGACCTCAGCCTGGTGCTGCCGAAGCGCATTCTCGACGGCATTATTGAGATGATCTACGCGCTCGACCGCATTGCGCCGGGCACGGCCAACGACGACACGCTGCTCTATGGCGTGGAGGTCAAGTTCTACAACATGGAAGTTGCGCTGGACGAGCATCTGGAGACCACGCAGAAGGGACTCTACATCATCGGCGACGGCAGCGGCATTACGCATTCGCTGTCACACGCGTCGGCCAGCGGCGTGTTTGTGGCGCGGGAAATTTTAAACAATCTGTAACAGTGTGCAATTTCGATTGCCTTCCTGCCGATTCCGTGTTAGGATAGTTGCAATGCTCACGGAAGAAGGACGTTTTTCATGAAGGTAATGCTCTGCGTTGTGATCGGGTATCTGCTGGGGTCGATCAGCATTTCAATTCTGGTGACGAAGTATCTATTTCATGCCGATTTGCGGCAGTTTGGCAGCGGGAACGCCGGCGCGACGAACGCCGCGCGGGTCTATGGATTTGGCGCGGGACTGCTGACGTTTTTAGGAGACTTCGGCAAGACGGTTTTAGCGATGTGCCTTGGCCGCTGGATTGGCACGATGGGCGTGCAGGTGCTCGGTGCGGCGAACGGCATGGCGATTGCCGGGGCTGCGTGTCTGCTGGGGCACTGCTTTCCGATCTATTTCAAGTTTAAGGGCGGCAAGGCGGTCTCTGCGGGCGCGGCGGTCGGATTGATGATTCACTGGAGGCTGTTTTTGATTCTTGTCGCGGTATTCGCGCTGATGGCGCTGCTGACAAGGCGCGTGTCGGTCTGCTCGATGTCAGCGGCGGTTGTGCTGGCTGCCGGTGCGCGGTGGTTCACGCACGAGCCGGCGCTGATTGCGCTGGCGCTGTTTACAGGCGTGCTTGTGTTGGTGATGCATAGGGCAAACATCAAGCGGCTGCTGCGCGGCGAGGAAGCGCCGTTCAAATTCGGAAAGAGAACAAAACAATAAAGAACTCCCCGGTTTCCTTCCAGAAACCGGGGAGCTTTTTCTTGCAAAGAACGGGACGCAAAACGTTCTGGCAGAGAAAGAAAAGAACGGGATCAAAAAAGCGCGTCTTGGGATGGGGAGTTAGACGATGATGCGGATGAGAAGCATATAGCAGGCGGTGCCGCCGGCGATGCTGAGCAGGGGATTGCGCTTCCAGAGGTGGAGCGTGACCGTGACGGCAGAGGCGATGAGCTGTGGGGCGAAGGCTGCAACGCTGGTGAACGTCGTGCCGCGCAGACAGTAGATGACGAGCGCGGCCATGATTGCCATCGGGAGCACCTTGCCGAGATAGGTGACAACGGGCGGCACCTTGCGCTTGCCGAAGATCAAAAACGGCAGCAGGCGCTCGGCAAACGTGCAGACCGCGCAGACGGCGATGATAAGGAGGCTGTAGGAAGTTGAAGCTCTCATTGCGCGGCCTCTTTTCCCTCGAGGCGCGGGCGGAGCAGCACCAGTGCGGCCACGCTGACGCTCAGCGCGGGC
>CAKUJA010000121.1 GCA_934661135.1 uncultured Oscillospiraceae bacterium | reverse complement strand
CGATGAAGCCGTCAGTTTCCAGCTCACTGTAGGCGCGCTGGATGGTATTGGGGTTGATGGCAAGCTGACCGGCAAGATCGCGCACACTCGGCAGCTTTTCTCCGCGCACCAGCGCGCCGGATAAAATCAGCCGCTTATACTCGGAAACGATCTGGGTATAGATCGGCCGCGGGTCGCGGTAGTTCAGTTGCAGCATCCGCATCCTCCTAACTGTATGAACTGTGTTAATACAGTTATAGCAGAGAGCATCCGGTTTGTCAAGCAAAATCATTCTGAATTTGAGCTTCAGAACTTGCGGCCGCATCAAATCCAAAGCACCGGCTCCCTGATACAGGGAGCCGGTGCTTTACAATTAGAACAGGGTCATCTGGGTGGTTTCCGGGAGATCCCCGAAGGCACCGAGAGCCTTCAAATCCTCGATATGCGATTTGGAGACCTTGGGGCAGGCAACCTGAAATTCCTCGATGGAGAGGAACTGCCGATCCTTGCGGCCCTCATAGATGTCCCACGCGGCGCTCTCGCCAAGGCCGGAGACCGCGACGAACGGCGGGAGTAATTGCTTGCCGTCTGGGACGAAGCGCGTGGCGTGCGACTTATAGAGGTCGATCGGCGCAAAGTCGAAGCCGCGCAGATAGAATTCATAGCAGACCTCGAGCGTCGTGAACAGATCCTCATCCTTCGCGCTGGCGTCCTCGTCGTCCTTGATCTCCTTGAGCCGCTGCTGTACGAGGTCGATGCCGTGGCACATAATGGCCGCGTCGAAGCCGCCCTTCTGACTGCGGCGGTAGAAGTAGGCGGCATAGAAGGCGAGCGGCTGGTGCACCTTGAACCACGCAATGCGGAACGCCATCATAACGTAAGCCGTGGCGTGCGCCTTTGGGAACAGGTATTTGATCTTCTTGCAGCTCCCGATGTACCAGTCCGGTACGCCGGCGGCCTTCATTTCTTCCTCAGCGCCGTCTGGCAGGCCACGTCCTTTTCGGACGGCCTCCATGATCTTAAACGAGCGCTTTTCCGGCATACCGCACTTGATGAGATAGAGCATAATGTCGTCGCGGCAGCCGATGGCCTCGCCGACGGTCGCGGTTTTGGATAGAATCAGATCGCGTGCGTTGCCAAGCCAGACATCGGTGCCGTGCGAGAAGCCGGAAAGACGGATGAGCGTATCGAATTTGGTCGGCTGCGTCTCCTGCAGCATTCCGCGTGTGAACGGTGTTCCGAATTCCGGGATGGCACAGGTGCCGACCGGACCGATGACCGGGTCGTTTTCAAAGCCGAGCACCTTGCTCGATGTGAAGATGGACATTGTGTCGGGGTCGTCGAGCGGAATTTTCTGGGCGTCCACACCGGTCAGATCTTCGAGCATTCGGATCATCGTCGGGTCATCGTGGCCGAGCATATCGAGCTTCAGGAGGTTTTCCTCCATCGAGTGATATTCAAAATGCGTTGTGATCCACTCGGAATCCTTGTCATCCGCCGGGTGCTGCACGGGGCAGAAGTCCCAGATTTCATTCTCCTGCGGAATGACAACCAGGCCGCCCGGATGCTGGCCGGTGGTGCGGCGCACGTCGACACAGCCGGCAGCAAGGCGGTTTTCTTCTGCCTTTGGGAGCGTCTTGTTGCGTTCGGCAAGGTATTTTTTGACGTAGCCGTAGGCGGTTTTCTCGGCAACCGTGCCGATCGTGCCCGCGCGGAAAACGTGCGTCTTGCCGAACATCTCAACGCAGTAGGCGTGCGCCTTGGCCTGATATTCGCCGGAGAAATTCAGGTCGATGTCCGGAACCTTGTCGCCGCCGAAGCCGAGGAACGTTTCAAACGGAATGTTGAAGCCGTCCTTTTCCAGCGCTGTGCCGCACTGGGGGCAGTTGGCATTCGGAAGATCGGCGCCGCACGCGCAGTCGTCCGGGACGTCGAACGAGGTATAGTGACAGTTCGGGCAGCGGTAGTGCGGCGGGAAGGAGTTGACCTCCGTGATGCCGGACATAAACGCAACGATCGACGAGCCGACCGAGCCACGCGAGCCGACCAGATAGCCGTGCTCAAGGGAATTCTGCACGAGCTTCTGCGCAGACATATAGATGACGTCGTAGTGGCAGGAGATGATGTCGTGCATCTCGGTTTCCACGCGCTTGACCATCAGCTCCGGCGGATTGTCGCCGTATAAACGGTGGAACTTGGTGTAGACAAGGCTGTTCAGATCTTCCACGGAGTGCTCGATCTTCGGGGCGAACAGGTTGTGCGGTACCGGACGCAGCGATTCGCACCAGTCTGCCAGATCGTTTGGATGCTTCACTACGACCTCATAAGCCTTCTCCGCGCCGAGATAGGAGAATTCCTCCAGCATTTCGTCGGTCGTTTTGAAGTAGATCGGCAGGCTCTTGTCCGCGTCCGGCATCTGCTTGGTGGCAAGCAGAATGTGGCGGTAGATCTCGTCCTCCGGATCAAGGAAGTGGACGTCGCCCGTCGCACAGACCGGAATGTTCAGTTCCTCGCCGAGCCGGACAATTGTGCGGTTGAAGTCCCGCAGTTCTTCCTCGCTCTCCGCCATACCCTTTTCCAGCATGAAACGGTTGTTGCAGATCGGCTGAATCTCGAGGAAGTCGTAGAACGAGGCGATGCGCTTAAGCTCCGCCCAGCTCTTGTGGCCGATGACGGCCTGGAACAGCTCACCGGCTTCGCAGGCCGAGCCGATAATCAGTCCCTCGCGCCATTGCAGCAGCTCAGATTTCGGGATGATCGGCACACGCTTGAAATATTTCAGGTTGCCGTAGGAGATCAGCCGGTAGAGGTTGCGCAGGCCGAGCTGGTTTTTGGCAATCAGGATGATATGGCGCGCGCGGCGGTCGAAAATCCGGCTGCCGGTGCGCAGCTCCGCCATGCGGGAATTGATGGCGGCATAATCGTGCACAGCCTGTTCTTCGAGCATTGTGTAGAACCGTGCCAGCAGATAGCCGCAGGTGATTGCATCGTCCGATGCGCGGTGATGGTTGAAATCCGGCAGGCTCAGCGCGTCGGCCACGATGTTTAGTTTATATTTACCGAGCTGCGGCATCAGGTTTTGTGCCAGAATCAGCGTATCGGCATACGTCGGCTGGAAGGGAAGGCCAAGGCGTTCACAGGCGGCGGTCACAAAGCCGACGTCGAAATCGGCGTTGTGCGCGCAGAGCGGCCGGCCGCCGCAAAAGGCGAGAAATTTTGGCAGGACATCCGCAATGTCCGGTGCGCCGGCGAGCATCTGGTCAGTGATCCCGGTCAGCTCGATGATTTTCGGCTGCAATTTCCGCTTCGGGTCGACGAACGTCTGGAACGTCTCGATGACTTCGCCGCGGCGCATGATCGCCGCGCCGATCTCAATGATCGTATCGTGCTGCGAGTTCAGGCCGGTGGTCTCGAGGTCGAAGGCGACGAACTCGTCGTCGAAGGTGAAGGCTCCGTCGCCGTGGACGGCAATCCGATCGTCGACGTCGTTGACATAATATCCTTCACATCCATAGAGAATTTTGATATTTTCGTCCGTCCCGGCAACCTTAGCCTTGGAAGCGGCCTTCATAGCATCCGGAAACGACTGCGCGCAGCCGTGGTCGGTGATGGCGATGGCGCGGTGCCCCCAGCTTGCCGCGCGTTTCACGGCTTCTCCGGTCTTGGTCAGTGCGTCCATCGCGGACATCGTGGTGTGCAGATGCAGCTCGACGCGCTTTTCCGGCGCGGTGTCGACGCGCTTGGGCGCGCTGGCCTTACAGATTGCAAGCGGCTGCATGACCATTTCATTGCCGTCGAAGCGGTCGACGGTCATCTTGCCCTGTACGCGGAGCCACTGACCGGGTTGGACGGCTTCCAGAATCGGCTTGGCTTTGTCGTTTTCCATGAACTGATTGATGCGGACAGAGCTGGTGAAATCCGTCATATCGAACGAAATCACCCACGCGCCGCGTTTTTTCAGCTCGCGGTGGTTGACGGCAAAGACCTTGCCGACCACGACCACGCGGAACATATCCAGGTCGAGATTTGCCATCTTGACGACCTCACCGCCGAACGGACGGCCGTAGATCATATCACTGCTCACAGACTGCGCCGCAGGAGATGCGGCGCTTTTTTTCTTTTCTGCGGCGGCGATCACTGCTGCCGGGGCATTTTTGATTGCTTCCTGCCGGAGTCGTGCGGTCTCGGCAAAGAGCGCCTTGCCCTCAAGCTCCGTCGCGGCGTGCACCTCGATCGTCTTTTTCACGCCAAAATGCACCTGTAAGAACGCTTCGGCCTTCGACAGATGCGGCAGCAGCGCGGCCTTGCCATTGGCAGCAAGGTGGATGTGCAGTGTGTCGCCGTCCAGCTCCCACTTGGCACCCGCCAAAATTGCGGCGGCAGGGGAGTGCGCGCGGATGAACACCTGCGCCAGATCGCGAAACTCCATCGTCGGCAGCAGCGCCGCCGGGTAGGTGACGAGCAGCGTCATCTCGCGCAGACCGTAGCGGTGGCGCAGCGCGCTCTCCACGTCGTGCAGCGTTTTTTGCGGGAGATAGGTTTCGCTGTGCGCTTCCAGGCGAATGCTGCGCGCCGCCTGATCGACCTCCGCAGAGGTGATGAGCAGATGGGAAAACGCCTCCGAAAGCTCGGCCGGCGGCTCATATTCGGGAAACAGAATGGGAAATAGAACTTCCTGCATGGAATACCTCAAATCTTATGTAAGATACATTGCAGCCCCCATTCTTCTCTTTTCAGCAGAGAAAGTGGGTTCAAAAATCATAATGCGTCGACGTAGCGCAACAGGGCGGGCAGCAGCTCGTCATAGGGCAGCCTTTCGCGCATTTCGCCCTTGACAAACAGCACGCCGCAATCCTCACCGCCAGCAATGCCAACGTCCGCCTCGCGCGCTTCGCCGGGGCCGTTGACAATGCAGCCCATGACGGCCACGGTCAGCGGCTTTTTGCAGTCTTTCAGTGCGGTCTCTACGCGCGATGCCAGGCCGATCAGGTCGATCCGCGTCCGCCCACAGGTCGGGCAGGCGATAATATTGACGCCCTCCTTCCGCAGTCCGGCGGCCTTCAAAATGTCGCGCGCGGCGTAGACTTCCTCCACCGGGTCGGCCGTCAGTGACACGCGGATCGTGTCGCCGATGCCAAGGCAGAGCAGGCCGCCGATGCCCATGGCGGATTTGATCGTGCCCATGCGCTTCGTACCGGTCTCGGTCACGCCAACGTGCAGCGGATAGTCCGACTTTGAAGCGAACAGGCGGTACGCAGCCATCATCAGCGGCACATTGCTCGATTTCATTGATACGCACGTGTCATAAAAACCGTTTGCTTCGAGCAGCTCCAGATGTGAAAATGCGCTCTCTACCAGCGCTTCCGGCGTCGGATGGCCGTATTTTTCGAGCAGCTTTTTGTCAAGACTTCCGCCGTTCACGCCGATACGGATGGGGATGTGTTTCTCCTTGCAAACGTCGACAACGGCACGGACGCGGTCAGCGCCGCCGATGTTGCCGGGGTTGATGCGGATTTTGGACGCGCCGGCTTCGGCAGCGGCGATGGCAAGGCGGTAGTCAAAGTGGATATCCGCGACGAGCTCCCGAACCCTCATCCGTCTGCCTCGCAGACACCTTCCCCGGAGGGGAAG
>CAKUJA010000120.1 GCA_934661135.1 uncultured Oscillospiraceae bacterium | reverse complement strand
CGTCCGCCCCTACGGGTGCGGTGGAAGATCGGAGAAGCGGGCGGACAGGGTCATCCGCCCCTACGGGTGCGGGGGAAGATCGGAGGAACGGGCGGACAGGGGCGTTCGCACCTTTTTTCGTTTATTTTGCCGCAGGAGCGGCCGGTTTACCGGGTTTGCGATGCAGAAATTCGTCAAAGGCGTCGATGCGCTCGGTGAGCGGCTTGATCGAGGTGAAGCGGAAGAAGCCGCCGCGTTTTTGCATCCGGCGCTGGATGGCTTGCAGGTCGATCGACTCATAGACGGTCTTGTCAAACTCCACGGCGCGCTTGCGCAGCGCGGTGCCGAGGTGCAGCGAGAAGCCGAAATCGATCAGGAATACGCCGAAGCAGATGCCGACGATGAAGGAAAACAGCGGGTGCGCCACGAACCAGACGACGAGCTTGCGGAGCTGGGGATAGAGCAGGAAATAGTAGGCCGCCGAGAGGACGCCCCAGAAGAATGTGAACAGCGGGCAGATAAGTCCCTGAATATTGCCCCAGCAGTGGGAATAGTCCCACAGGCGCAGGTGCATGACCTTCAGGCAGGTGATGCCGGCGATGTATTCCAGCAGCGTCATGGCCAGCGCCATACCGAAGAACATGACGACATAATACCAGAAGCTCCCGCCGAAGCTGCCGAAAATCTGGCTTTCAAACTCGCTCAGGACGAACAGCACGACAGTGCCGAAGCCGTAAAGCGGGACGCAGGGGCCGAACAGGAAGCCGGGGTTCAGCCACTTTCGCTCGGGGTTGGCGCCGGAGAAGAACCGGCGGAAAAAGACCTCCAGCACCCAGCCGGCGCAGGAGCCGAAGAAAAACAGAAATACAATGATTAAAAATACCTGATATGTCGTCATAGAATCCCTCCGGACAACAGCATATCATGTTTTTTCCCGGATTGCAATTCCGGCGTGAATCCGGTATGATAAAAACGGAGGAGGGATTTTACCGATGAAAAAATTCTGGAAAACACTGCTGCGCGTGGTGCTTGTGGTGCTGCTGATTGTGGTCTGCTATGTGGCTTACGTCTTTTTGGATTATCACCGGATTGCGGACAATCAAACGCTCGATGTCTACGAGCAGGAGCCGCAGCCGACGGCCGAGACCGGGCGGGAGTACAGTGTGCTGACGTGGAACATCGGCTTCGGTGCGTATGAGGACGACTATGGCTTTTTCATGGACGGCGGGACGCAGTCGTGGGCGTGGAGCAAGGAGCGGCTGCAATTGAATCTTGCGACGATGACCAATGTGCTGCTTCAGCAGAAGGCTGACATCTATTTTTTGCAGGAGGTCGACTTTGACTCGACGCGCACCTACCATGTCGACGAGCGGGTGTTCATGTATATGGGCGCAGATCCGGGATACAGCAAGCTTTACGCGGTGAACTATGACTCGCCGTTTCTGCTCTACCCGCTGACGCAGCCGCACGGCGCGAGCCGCTCCTGCATCCTGACGATGGCGGGACTGCACGTGACGTCGGCGGTTCGCCGCAGTCTGCCGGTGGAGACCGGGGTCACGAAGCTGCTCGACCTCGACCGCTGCTATTCCGTCGCCCGCGTGCCGGTGGAAAACGGGCGGGAGCTGGTGCTCTACAATCTGCACCTGTCGGCCTACTCCTCCGACGGCTCGATTGCCGATGAACAGCTTGAGCTGCTGCTGGCGGATATGCAGGCGGAATATGACGCGGGAAACTATGTGGTTGGCGGCGGAGACTTCAACAAGGATCTGCTGCCGGGCGGCAGTACACAGTATTTTGGCGTGGATACCGGGGACTATACGTGGGCGCAGCCGATCCGCAGCGATTTGATTGAGGCAACGGAGCTGACGCTGGTGGCGCCGGTGGATCCGGAGAAGCCGGTGGCGTCCTGCCGGAACGCGGATGGGCCGTATACGCAGACACAGCTTCGGCTGACGGTGGACGGATTTCTGGTGTCGCCGAACGTCGAGGTGGCGGACAGCGAGGTCGTCGATTCGCAGTTTGCAAGCTCCGATCACAATCCGGTGCGCATGACGTTCCGGCTGACGGACGGAGAATGAGATGCAGCGGGAGACGATTTTTGAGGGCGTGACGGTCTGCTATGAGCCACAGATTGTGCGGATCGACACCAGCCATGCGCTGATGGCCTTTCTGGCGCAGCGGGGCAACGGCTCCCGCGCGCTGGCGCGGCGTATTCTGGCACGCTACGAGACGCTGATCGGTGTGCCGATGCAGATTACGGAGCGCTCAATGGCGACGGAGATTCTCGTCCATGCGTATCTCGATGTGCTCTTTGTGTGGGCACAGCGGACGGGCGTGCGGCTCGGCCGCGCCGGGCGCAGGCTTGCCGCATGGGGCGGCAGGATGAAGGTGCATACCGCGGTGATCGATATCGGAGAGCACGCGGTGGATACGAACCGGCGGATTTTTGATAAGCTGTCCTATTTTTACGGAATTTTGCGGATTCTGCTCGGGAAATGGGCATAAAGCTTCATGCATCCGTATCGCACCGCGAAAATGTGCAAATGCCGGTGCATGAAGTTTTTGCGCATCAGTTCCGGCTGCCCCGCAGGGGCGAGGAACTGGCACAGTTCTTAATTTTGCTGTGCTTTCGCATAGCAAGAGGCGGTCAAAAAACGCTGGATGCAGTATTGCGACAGAGTCGCAGGGGAAACGCGAAGGGGGCAAAGCGCCCCCTTCGCGTTCAATCAAGCAGTTTTTCAAACTTGATCAGTTTGAAAAGCTGGACGGGCAGCGGGGCGAAAAGGCTTTTTCGACACGCTGAAAACAGGTGAACCGCCAAGCGGTTCACCTGTTTTTTGCGGAACACAGATTATGCGTTGACCACGGGGAGCTGCGCGAAGCTCCGCTCCAGATCGGCGTCGGTCGGGATATAATCGATCATTTCGCCATTGTGGAATTTTTCGTAGGCGACCATATCGAAATAGCCGGTGCCGGTCAGTCCAAAGACGATGGTTTCCTCCTTGCCGGTTTCCTTGCAGCGCAGTGCCTCGTCGATGGCGGCGCGGATGGCGTGGCTGGATTCCGGTGCGGGAAGAATGCCCTCGACCCGGGCAAAATATTCCGCAGCTTCAAAGACTTTCGTCTGCTCCACGCTGACAGCCTCCATGAAGCCGTCGTGGTAGAGCTGCGAAAGAATGCCGCTCATGCCGTGGTAGCGAAGGCCGCCGGCGTGGTTCGGCGAGGGGATGAAGCTGCTGCCGAGCGTATACATCTTGGCCAGCGGGCAGACCTTGCCGGTGTCGCAGAAGTCGTAGGCAAATTTGCCGCGGGTCAGGCTCGGGCAGGAGGCAGGTTCGACGGCAATGATGCGGTAATCGCGCTCACCGCGCAGCTTTTCGCCCATGAACGGCGCAATCAGGCCGCCGAGGTTGCTGCCGCCGCCGGCGCAGCCGATGATGACATCCGGCACGACGCCGTATTTGTCGAGCGCGGTTTTCGCTTCCAGACCGATGACGCTCTGGTGCAGGAGCACCTGATTGAGCACGCTGCCGAGCACATAGCGGTAGCCGGGGGTGGAGACCGCGGCTTCCACCGCTTCGGAGATGGCGCAGCCGAGCGAGCCGGTTGTGCCGGGGTGCTCCTTCAAAATTGCGCGGCCGACGTTGGTCGTCTCGGACGGAGACGGCGTTACCGAAGCGCCGTAGGTGCGCATCACCTCGCGGCGGAAGGGCTTCTGCTCATAGCTCACCTTGACCATGTAGACCTTGCAGTCTAGCCCGAGATAGCTGCAGGCCATCGAGAGCGCCGTACCCCACTGACCGGCGCCGGTTTCCGTCGTGACGCCCTTGAGACCCTGCTGTTTGGCGTAGTAGGCCTGCGCAATGGCGGAATTGAGCTTATGGGAACCGGAGGTGTTGTTGCCCTCGAATTTATAGTAGATTTTTGCCGGGGTCTGGAGCTTTTCCTCGAGACAATAGGCGCGTACCAGCGGCGAGGGGCGGTACATTTTATAGAAATCCCTGATTTCCTGCGGAATGGGGATGTAGGCGGTGGTATCGTCAAGCTCCTGCCGGATCAGCTCGTCGCAGAACACCGGCCGCAGGTCTTCTGCGGTGCAAGGTTTGCCGGTGCCGGGGTTCAGCAGCGGGGCAGGCTTGACTTTCATATCCGCCCGGACGTTATACCATGCCTGCGGCATTTCTTCTTCGGAAAGGTAGATTTTGTACGGAATGTTCTGTTCAGCCATGTCAGTATCCTCCTTCTGATGTTTCTGGCTTGAAATTCGGCAAAAACAAGTGGGGAATTTCGCGTGGAACCGGTATGCCGATTGCGCTGGGAATCCATGAGACGCCGGTCATAAAAAACGCTCCTGTCCCAGCGATGCTGCTGGGACAGGAGCGGTAATGACGTTCCTGCGGTGCCACCCGGCTTGACGCGTATGCGTCCACTTTGCGTATGCCAATACATACCGGCCTTTGATAACGGAGCGCCCTGCTCCGGCTTGCCTACTGCGTTGTTCGGCGCGCCCTCAGAAGCCCATTCAGCCAGTCGTTCCGCACCGCACTCTCACCATCGGCGGCTCTCTTTGCCGGGATACGTCTGGCGTACTTCCACTTCTTCAACGGTTTATATGGCGGAAGTATATCACCGGAGCAGGGGATTGTCAACACCCGCGGAGAAAAAATTTTTTGCACCGAAAACTGACGTGTTTTCCGCACAGCTCTGTGCGACAATGGGGATACACAAAGGAGGACGCCAATATGAAATGGATTTGCACGATTTCTATGCTGCTGGCGCTTGCGCTGCTGCTATCGGTACCGGCGATCGCGGCCGCCGATCTCCACACGGCCTATCTCACAGGCTATCCGGACGGGACGCTCCGCCCGGAAGCGCCGGTTACGCGCGCACAGCTTGCGGTGATCCTTCTGCGCTTGGCCGAGCCGGTGCAGGAGCAGTCGCCGGTCGAGCTGGGCGACGTGCCGCGCACGCATTGGGCGTATGAAGCCGCCGCGCTGACCTGTGAGACGGAGCTGATGAACGTGCAGCCGGACGGCCTGTTCCACCCGGACGACACGGTCAGCGCGCCGGAGCTGGCGTGGACGCTGGCGCGCCTTTCCGAGCGGGAGGCGGCGGCCGCCGTCTGGCCGTCGCTCAAGGAGGGCTGGGAAGCGCAGGAGATCTCGTTTGCCGCGGGCGCGGGATGGGTCATGGGACTCGACGGAGAGACATTCGACCCCGACGCGGCGCTCACGCGCGCCCGGCTTGCGCAGATTTTGAACGGTCTGCTCGGCAGGACGCCGTCCGCACTGGAGGATCTGCTGATCGGAATGCCGGTTTTTTCGGATAACGCGGATGTGAACGCGTGGTACTTCCTGCCCATGCAGGAGGCGGCCGTCACCCACACCGCCGCGCAGACAGGGACGCATGAGCGCTGGAGCGGACTGGCCTGAAGCGCCATGCGCCGGTTCCAAGAGAATATAAGGATCAATAAGAAACGGCTGCGGAATCTTGTATTCCGCAGCCGTTGAGACTGTCAAAAAACCGCTGGGATGTAGTTTTGCGACAGAGCCGCAGGGGAAGAGTGAAGGGGGCAAAGCGCCCCCTTCGCGTTCAATCAAGCAGTTTTTCAAGCTTGATAAGCTTGAAAAACTGGACGGG
>CAKUJA010000119.1 GCA_934661135.1 uncultured Oscillospiraceae bacterium | reverse complement strand
ATTCTCGATAGGTGGTCGTTTTCAGACCATAGACGGTAGATTATATAAATAATCTTCCTCATCAAATTCCGATTTGTTTCATTATAGCAAACGATCTGGCAAAGCGCAATCGCAGCCGCCCGACACCGGGCGGCTGCATCCCGTTCATCCGTTCAATGTCTGTCGCCCTTTTGCCGCTTTAACTCCGCCAGCTCCGCTTTCATCTCTGCGATCAGCACCTTCAGCTTCTCCTCACATTCCTCGCGCGTATGCGCATACACATTCCGCGCGTGCTTCTTGCCGTCGATCCATGTCGGGGAGTATCGCCCCTCAAACAGGTGGTCGTTGATCTGGCTGATGCAGCCCGTTCCGGGCTTGCGGACTTTGCCCATGTAAGGCTGGAAGTCGACGATGGCGGGCGCATTCGTCTGCGGCGCAGGCTCGGCTGGAATTTCTGCTTTGCCGATGCCGCAGTCGATCTTCCGCGCGGCGGCGTGCTGCATATCATTTGTAGTATGCTTCCGCTTTTACATTATTTCATTCTGAACTCTGCCCAGTCGGAGCGCTTGCCAAACCGCACCGGCCGCGCGGCTAAGCTGCCCTCCGAGCGTTTGGAGTAGGCACACATTTCCTTTTACAATTCCTTTTGCCGCAGCAAAACCGTTGCGCAGACACGGTCGGCGATCAGGCCGCGGTCGCGCGGCGCGTAGTATTCCAACAGTGGACGCAGCATATCCATCAGTTCTTCTTGGTTGAAACGCGGAAGCTGAAGCTGTCTGCCGTAAAGCGTCTGAGCTGTGTGCATTTGACGATTGAATGTTGTGCAGAACGGCCTGGCGCGCAGATCACGGATGAGCACCTCCGGCGCAATGTCCAAGGGCGAAAACTGTGTGTTGGACAGCAGTCCCGCGCCCTGATCAAAAAACGGGCAGTAGTCATATCGACCATCCTGCTCAAGTACGGCAATGTTATTGAGATGCCGGTCATCATTCAGCACCAGTGCGTCGATTTCAAACAGCATTGTCAAGTATCGCGGGAATTCTGAGAGATTTGTGATCGCGACCGTTCTCTCTGCCAGATATGCAATTCGCTTTTTATCGCTGGACAGGCCCTCCAATTCTTCTTTGAGGGAGTGTCCCAAGTGCTGCCGATACAGATGCGCAAGCGTTACGATGGACTGCCCGTGCTGCAAAAAATTCTCACTACTGCATCCGGTACGATCCCGGCCATGAACGCGTAGCCGCTCCATTTGATATCGCGTAAAGCGGAACGGCGTATCCTGCTCCAAGCGGCTACGAGCCAAAAGCAGAGACGTGAACGTTTCTGCAAGTGCTTCATATCCGAACTGGTCGAGCTTGTACCAGCGCCCCTGTTCCAGCCATTTTTCCTGATTGCCCTTGGAGGAAGTTTCCGCAATTATTTCGTTGCTCACAAGTCGAATTGTCATTTCAGCACCTCCACACGAATCCACTGCTGGTCCTCGGCCATGCGTCCCTCTGTTTTCCGGATGATTGCCAGCGGATCATACGCTTCAACACCGATGGTTTCCAAATACTCCCGCAGCCCGGCTCTTGAACGCGGGATACAGCGTTCTGCTAAAAAGAATTGAAAATTATCCCACGTGGGCGCATGATTGTTGCCAAACGCTGTCTTGAGAACACGGTCGGTGTAGTTTTCAAAGCAAAGCGTCTGGTCGTTTGGATCGGCAAGGATCGTGGTGCAAAGCGTGTCGCCATTGTAATATGACAGCTTCAGAAAAGTGTGCCCCTGCGCGCGCTTTTGCGTCAGAAACTCATCCATGTTCAGCCGCTTGCGGATCGTGATCGCAGCGCCATCGAAAGAAAGCTCAACGCTGCGGTCTTGCTCCATAATACCGATCTGTTTCGCCCATGACGACGGCAGCGTCAGTTTGTAGGTCCGTGCCCCCTTGCCGGATGTACCGCCGGATGCGTGTATAATGATATTTCCCTGTCGCTGTTCCACAATATTCACCTCGTTATAATTGTATATTATTCGTACCGAATAGTCAATTTTATACTTGAGAAAAAGTTCTGCTGTTGTTTGTTTTATATCTCAAAAAGACCAGTTGAGCCTTTCCTATTTCTCTGCTACAATAGCCATATAAGAAAAAATGTAGCGGAGGCTTAGCTATGATCCGTGATATCTGCAAAGATGAATTTCTCCTATCCCAAAAGGCGGAACCCGCGACGGCGGCTGATCTGGCAATCGCGCAGGACTTATTGGATACACTCGCCGCGCACAAGGATGGCTGTGTGGGCATGGCGGCGAATATGATTGGCGTCAACAAACGCATCATCGCGTTCGATAATGACGGCATATACATGGTCATGTTCAACCCAGTGATCGTCAAAAAATCCGCGCCATATGACGCGGAGGAGGGCTGCCTGTCCCTGACCGGCACGCGGAAAACGAAGCGTTATCAGACCATCAAAGTCCAGTGGCAGAACGAGCAGTTCCAGACGCGCATTAAAACGTTCCCCGGCTGGACGGCGCAGATCATCCAGCACGAGATCGACCATTGCGAGGGAATTTTGATATGATTTTGTATTTTTCCGGCACCGGAAACAGCAAATATGTTGCCAAACGCATTGCGGACGCGCTGGGCGATGAGATTTTGAATTTGAATGACCGCATTAAGGCTTCTGACACTTTGTCCGTCGAAACCGATGAACGGCTGATCGTCGTCACACCGACTTATGCGTGGCGCATTCCGCGCGTCGTGCGCGACTGGCTTCGGAAAACGGAACTGCGCGGCGCAAAGCAGGCGTGGTTTGTTATGACCTGTGGCAGCGAGATCGGCAACGCCGACAAGTACAATCGCGAACTCTGCGCGGAAAAGGCGATTTCCTGCATGGGCACGACGCAGATCGTCATGCCGGAGAACTACATTGCGATGTTCTCCGCGCCGCAGGCGGACGAAGCGCGGCAAATCGTCGCCCAAGCCGAGCCTAGCATCGACCGCGCCATCGCCGCGATTCAAGCCAATCAGCCGTTCACGCCGACGCGGAACAATCTCTACGACCGCTTCATGAGCGGCCCGGTCAATCCGATTTTCTACAAATTCTTCGTCAAAGCGAACGCCTTTACCGCGTCAAGCGCCTGCATCGGCTGCGGGCAGTGCGCGAAACGCTGTCCGATGAACAATGTCGCGCTGAAAGACGGTAAGCCGGTTTGGGGCAAGAACTGCACCCACTGCATGGCGTGCATCTGCTACTGTCCGGTCAGCGCGATCGAGTACGGTAAAAAGAGCGTCGGTCAGCCGAGGTATCACTTTGAGGCGCTGTGAGGTCTGCAATGAATCGTGAAGAATTGGAAGCCTACATTCTGAACCATTACAGTACTGCGCCGGACTATCCTTGGGCGGACACACCGCGCGCCGCCGTGTTCCGCCACGCAAACAATCGCAAGTGGTTCGCGCTGATGATGGAAGTGCCGCGGGACAAGCTGGGACTTGCGGGAACGGAGAAGCTCGATATCGTCAATTTCAAGTGCGATCCGATCCTGATTGCATCGCTGCGCGGCGAGACCGACATTTTTCCGGCGTACCATATGAACAAAGCCAGTTGGATCACGGTCGTGCTGGACGGCAGCGTGCCCGCAGAAACGATCGAGCTTTTGCTGGATGTGAGCTATGAGCTGACCAAGCCGAAACCTCGCAGAAAGAATCCAAACATACAAGACGCAGACCTCGCATGACAGTTTGCCAAGCCACGAACGCAGCCGCCTAAGTGTATCTGAAAACCGAAAATGTGACCGTCAGCACGAAAAGGCCCGCCGTCCGGGTGCATCGGGAGTTTTCAGATACACCCTAAAGCATTCCGGACGGCTGCGTTGATCTTCGGCAAACTGGCATTCTTTCCAACCTTGCGATAAAAGAATGAAAAAATGCTGCATGAAGCAAGAAGGTGACACACTTGTATTTTGAATATGGCGAACCCGAGCTATCCTATCTGCGCCAGAAGGATCAGCGGCTCTGCGCCGTCATCGACGCGATCGGGCATATCGACCGCGCAGTCGACACGGATTTATTTTCCTCTGTCATTCATCACATCATCGGGCAGCAGATTTCCACAAAGGCGCAGGCGACAATCTGGCAGCGGATGCAGGACGCACTTGACGCCGTGAACGCTGAAACAATCCTCGCGGCGGGCGTCCCCGCGCTGCAAGCACTTGGCATGACGTTTCGCAAGGCGGAATACATCACAGACTTCGCCGAAAAAGTTCATACCGGCGCCTTTGATCTGGACGCGGTGGAACATCTGCGCGACGAGGATGCAATCCGTGCCCTGAGCAGTCTGAAAGGCATCGGCGTCTGGACGGCGGAGATGCTTCTGCTGTTCTGCCTGCAGCGCCCCGATATTTTCAGCTATGACGACCTTGCCATCCGGCGCGGATTGCGGATGGTCTACCGCCATCGGGAAATCGACCGTGAGCGGTTTGAGAAATACCGCCGCAGATTTTCACCGTATTGCAGCGTTGCAAGCCTGTATCTCTGGGCCGTAGCCGGCGGCGCTCTCCCGGATCTCCGCGATCCCCGTCCGAAACAAGGAGCAAAAAAATGATTGATACGCTGGAATATGATTCCCCTCTCGGCGGCATCCTGCTGGCAGCGGACGAGCACGGCATAACCGGTCTCTGGTTTGTCGGTCAGAAATACTTTGCCTATCGTCTGCCCGCCGAACGAACCGAGCAAAAAACGGAGCTTTTACAGCAGGCCGCGCACTGGCTGGATCTCTACTTCTCCGGCCGAGAGCCGGATTTCCTGCCTCCGCTTCACCCCACCGGCACGCCGTTTCAGCAAGCCGTCTGGCAGTGCCTTATGCAGATTCCCTACGGCCAAACACGCACCTACGGCGACCTCGCGCGCCGGCTTGCCGAAGCGCGGTCGCTTCCCCGGATGTCCTCTCAGGCCGTCGGCGGCGCGGTTGGGCGCAACCCGATCTCGCTGATGATCCCCTGTCACCGCGTCGTCGGCACAAACGGCAGCTTGACCGGCTATGCCGGCGGCATTGCGCGGAAGGTGAAGCTGCTGGAGCTGGAGCACGCCGATATGCGCCGCCTTTTCATCCCAAAAAACGGAACAGCACGATAATTGGAGAGACACACCATGATTGTCGTATCTGCAACTGAAAAAATGCTTGCCCTCTACAAGGGCAAGCTTCAGGCCATCGACCATCAAATCCTCCTGAATCGATTTTCTGGTCAACGCGGGCGAACGTCACTACTCGCAGCAGAAGATTCAAACGTTCCGGCAGCATTCAGCGGTTACCATAATGCAGACAAAACTTGACGTTTGAGGTGTTCCCGATGAAGCAAATCCGCATTACCGTGATGAAGATGGCGCGTTACGACGATCTGATCGCGCAGTATGAAACGCCGCAGACGCATCCCTGCGCCATGCGCCTCGGCCAGACGTTCCTGGCCGACGGCTGGCAGCAGCCGGAGGGTTTCTGCGACAGTGCGTGGCAGACCATTTCGCCGTTCGTTCTCGCGCTTGCCCACGGCGGCGAAGGGTTTTACGACGGCTGGATGAAAAATCCGCGCTCTGCCATGCTGTCCTGTAACGACGGCTTTCGCCCGGTCACATTCCTGATAGAAACCGTCGAGGACGAAGTGCGCTGACAGTCCCTTCCCCGCCGCGGAAAACTCTCCCACCGCACCCGTAGGGGCGGACGACCCTGTCCGCCCGTTCCTCCGATCTTCCGCCGCACCCGTAGC
>CAKUJA010000118.1 GCA_934661135.1 uncultured Oscillospiraceae bacterium | reverse complement strand
CTCCCAGACCCTCATCCGTCTGCTTCGCAGACACCTTCCCCGGAGGGGAAGGCAATCCGCTGCGGCGGGGATTTGGGTGGAGGAAGATCGTGGGGATGGGCGGATAGAGATGTCTGCCCCTACAAGGGACGGTGTAGGGGTGTGGTTCTGTTTTGGGAAATGGGACATAGAGTGGTGGAGAAGGGGGAAGGAGCATGAGACGGAAACGGACGGCGGTACGCACGAAAAAACGGAGCGTGGTGGTATTGGGGATCAGAAGCGCTGCAATTGGGATTGCGGTGGGAATTGGACTTTGCGCGCTCCTGGCTGCATTGGTAAAAAGCGGAGTGATCTCGCAAGGCGGGATCGGGATTGCGGGAAGCGCAGCAGCGGCCGGAATGGTGTTCATGAGTGGGATGACCTATGGCATGATGGCGGAAGAACGGAAGGTGCTGTTTGCGTCAATCGGAAGCGCCGGTATGCTGCTGCTGGCGCTGCTTGGTAATTTGCTGTTTATCGGGCAGATGCGGGCGCCGCTGGTGTATGTGGCCGCTGCGACAGCGGCGGTAGGCGTCACAGCGCTGCGCGCGATGCGGCCGAAAAAGAGAGCTGCACGGAGAAAATGAATCGACCTGAAACGGAACTTGCAATGTAAATACCATTTACTATTGCATTTCACGATGACGGAAACCTTGCATAGACAAGATTTTGGCTCGCGGCAAAAGCGGAAGCACCAGATGTGGTGCTTTTCGAGTGCTGCGATGGCGCAAAACCGCTACGGCGGTTGCGTGGTAAACATAATTCGGTATACATAAGTTCTTGTCATAATTTACAAAAATCAAGAAATAACGGAAAATTCCTTGAAATTTCAAGTGGTTTGCGGTATAGTAACAACGCGCTTGGGAGATCAGGCGGTAGCGATAATGCTACATTCATAATGTTACTGTTTCGCAGCTCGCTTTCTTGTCTGCTCCGAAAGGAGGAGCAATGGATTGATGGATGGGAAGCTGCGTGCCTTTTTATTTTCAATTTTAAAAAGACCATTTTCCTGTGTCTTTCTATTCTTTTGTTTTTTGGGCGGCCTTTTGTGCGGCGCGTCGATGGGAAGGAGCTTCCTCGCGGTGCAGCCAGGCTTGCAGGGGTTCATTCAAGTTCCGGTGCTGACTGGGCACGATGTGCTGCTGTCGGCGGGGCGGTTTCCGGCATGGATGCTGTTGGCGTCGTTGACACCATGCGGCGTGGTGCTGGTGCCGGCGCTGATGGTGTTGCGCGGATATGCGCTGGGATTTGCGCACAGCGTCCTGATACCAGGCGGTTGGCTGCTGTTTCGGCTGCTGGCGCTGCCGGGGTTGCTTTTCTGCGCGGAGGGATGCCTTCGCAGTTCGGCCTTCCGGACGCTTGGCTGGCCGGTTCGGATTGCCCCATTGCGCTGCGCGCTCTGGTGCGCACAGTTTGCTGTACTTTGCTATGCGGAATATGCGGCTTGCACATTGCGATAGATCTTTTTTGGAAGGACACGGCTATGGTCAACATGATTGCGCGGTATGAGGAATACCTCATCCATGTGAAAAACGCATCGGCCAACACGATCTCGTCTTATATGCGGGATCTGCGGCAGTATGCGTCATATCTGGAGACCAGAGGACTGGATGTGCTGAAGGCCGATCAGACGGTTGTGAGCGAGTATGTAACCTGGCTGCACGACGCAGGAAAGTCGCCGGCGACGGTGTCGCGGTCGCTTGCGTCGCTGAAAAGTATGTACGCATTCGCATTGAGCGAGGACGAGATCGACGTCAACCCGGTACATAACATCAAGGTGGAAAAGGCGGAAAAGAAGCTGCCGCAGATTTTGACCGGCAAGGAGGTCGAGCTGCTGCTGGAGCAGCCGAAGCCAAATGACCTCAAGGGCTGCCGGGACAAGGCGATGCTAGAGGTGCTGTATGCAACGGGCATCCGTGTGAGCGAGCTGATTGGACTGAACGTTGACGATGTGAGCTTGCCGGGCGGGTTTTTGCGCTGTGCCAGCGGTGAGAAAATCCGGATTATTCCGCTTTATCCGGAGGCTGTGTCCTCGCTGAAGGACTACATTGAAAATGTACGGCCGAATATGGTGGCAGTGCCGACGGAACGGTCGCTGTTTGTGAACGTGTCAGGTGAGCGGATGAGCCGGCAGGGTCTTTGGAAGATCATCAAGTATTATCAGGAGAAGGCGCACATCGAAAAGGAGATTACGCCGCACACGCTGCGCCACAGCTTTGCGGCGCATCTGCTGGAAAACGGTGCGGATCTGCATTCAATTCAGGAGATGCTGGGGCACAGCGATATTTCCTCGACGCAGGTCTATGCGCAGCTTGTGAAGCAGAATTTGAAGGCAGTCTACAACAAATACCATCCGAAGGCTTAAAATATCCCACCGAAGTGGATTGGGTGGGGAAGTACAGAGAAAGACCGGCGTGACCGAAAGGTCACGCCGGTTTTGTTGGATTTGTGGAAGATTGTCTGCTGGGAGCTTATTTTGAAGTCTACTGGTATCCCTGGCGGAGACATACGAAAGGCGGACGGCTAAAAAATGGAATGTCTTTACTGCATAGACATATGTACTTGATAAAAAGACATTTAACGTTTGAAAATTGCGGCAGATTGCGGCTTAGAGCCGGAATTCTGCGGTACCCGCGCGGCGCATGAGCGGCGTAATTTCGGCAGCGGGCGGCTGGGATTCGTAGAGGACGCGGTAAATTGCGGCACAGAGCGGCAGATCGAGCGCCAGCTCGCGGCGGAGCTTCTCGATACTTGCGGCAGCGTAGTAGCCTTCGACAACCGCGCCGACGCGGTTTAGCGCTTGCTCTGCGACAGCGCCGCGGCCAATGTACTCGCCGGCGCGCTGGTTGCGGCTGTGCGCGGAGAAACAGGTGACGATCAGGTCGCCGACACCGGCAAGGCCGAAGCAGGTGTCGCGGCGGCCGCCGCGCATGATGGAAAGCGTGGAGACCTCGGAGATGGAGCGTGTGACATACATGGCGCGCAGATTGTCACCGGCACCCATGCCGTGCAGAATGCCGAAGCCGAGTGCGGCGACATTCTTAAAGGCACCGCAGAGCTCGACGCCGGTGACATCGTCGGTGACGTAGACACGGAACACGTCGTTCATAAAGATGCTGCGGACGAGCGTGGCCGCCTCAAGATCGGAGCCGGCGATGACGCAGCCGGTTGGCATACGGCGGGAGACCTCCTCGGCGTGCGTCGGCCCGGAGAGGGCGACGATCGGATGGGAGGGATCGGCGTATTCCGCGAGAATCTCGGTCATGCGGGCGTTCGTCTCACGTTCGATGCCCTTGGTGGCGGAGACGAGGATGGCACCCGGCGCAAGCAGCGGTGCAAGCTGCTGCGCGGTTTCGCGCAGGGCATAGGACGGCACGGCGACGAGGACAAGCTCTGCACTGTGCGCCAGCGAGAGGTCGGAGGTGACGGCCAGCGCGTCCGGCAGGGTGACGCCGGCGAGCGCGGGATTGGTATGGGTGGCGCGGATGGCGGCGGCTTTTTCCGCAGTGCGCGTCCAAAGGGTAACGGTATGGTGGTTGTCTACAAGGAGCATGGCAAGCGCCGTGCCCCATGCGCCGCTTCCGGCGACAAAGATATTCATAGAGACTCCTTCGTTCCGCCAGACGGCGGAGGGTAAACTGTTACTCGGTCATTATAGCAGATTTTTACGCCTTGACAAGGGGCAACTCGGATTGCACATGGTAGCTGGTGACGCCGACAAGACTCTGCTCTGCTGGGACACTGAGGCCGCGCAGGAAGTTGTTTCCGGTGCAGCCGACAATCAGCGGGAGGGCGCGAAGGATGCGTCTCCCGCGACGGCGGCGACAATCTGTTCAATATGGATGCTGCTTGCAATGGCGTCAAGACCAGCGGACACTTTTTGGCGCAGCGGCGCGCTGCGGCAAAGGCAGACGGCAGCGTCGGCAAGCTGGTCTGTGGTTTCGCCTGTCCAGGCGGCACCGGCACAGAGGAAATAGTGCAGGTTGTAGCTCTCGCAGCCGCCGACGGTGTTGATGAGCACAAGCGGAACACGCTTCCATGCGGCTTCGGTGATGCTGATACCGCCGGGTTTGGTGAGGTAGACGTCGGCGCTGTCCAGCAGGAGGGAGACATTGTCGACATGACCGAGAATTTGGATGTCCGGCTGATCGCCGTAGGTCTCCAGCAGCTCCGCTTTCAGCTTCTCGTTGGTGGAGCAGACAACGGTGATGTCGGTATCGGCGTCTTTTTTTGTGCAGAGCGCGGCAAGCAGCTCCGGGATCGGACCGCAGCCCATGCTGCCGCACATGACAAGCAGATGGCGGCGCACAGGATCGAGACCGAGGGCGAGCTTGGCGCTGGTGCGGTCGTGATGGATGCGGATCTGTGTGCGGACGGGAATGCCGGTGGGGAGAATCTTTTCCTCCGGGATGCCAAGCTTCTCAAGCGAGAGCGCAAGGCGAGGCGAGGGGACAAAGTAGTAGTCCAGAACGCTGGCTTCGACGCCGGGGGTATTCGTATAGTCGGTTTCGACGACGCCGGTTTTGACGTGCAGATCGTATTTCTGAACCGCATCGGTCAGCATATTGGCGGCGAACACATGGGAGCAGAGCACGGCGTCGAAGCGGCCGTTTTGGATACGCTCTGCCAAACGTTTGATTCCGAGATCGAGAAAGCGGCGTGCACGATGGCCAGGCTGGAACATCTGGCGGTGCTTTTCCGTGTGGCGGTAGCCGGCACGGAACAGATCCGGCGCGTGGCGATAGACTCCGGAGTGGAACTGCGAGACGACGCGGGAGCAGCCAGGCGAGAGAAAGCTGAGCGTGTCGGCAACTTCACAGGTATGGCCGGCGGCTTCAAACGCTTCGCGCAGCGCGGCGGCGACGGAATTGTGCCCGCCGCCGTTATTGGAGCTCAGGATCAGCAGATTCATGGTTCAGGTTCCTTTCCCGGCGCTCCAGCTTGGAGAGCATCCGCAGCAGACGCGGGCGCTGGTAGCGCTGAATGAAGATAAAAGGGAGATTGCCAAGCAGAATATCGACGGCGCATACGAACCAGCCGCCCCAACCCGGCCAGATTGCGGGCAGGGCAAACGCGGCCAGGCAGAGCAGCAGGTGCGTGAGCTCTGCGACGCAGGTTTCGTTGACCATCAGGCGGAGCTGCGGCGCGGTGAGGTGCGGCGAGAGCTGCTTTTTTGGGACGATCTGCGGCGCCCAGCGGCTCACGTCCGGCACGCGTGCCTGCCAGTGGCGGATGTGAAAGACATCGTTATAGAAGGCACCGTCACGCTCGAACGCGTAGGTGCGGAAGGGGATGCGCTTCGGGTTGTAGGGATAGCGCGCCAACAGACGGCCAAACGGGAAGCAGAGCAGGCCGAGCGCGCCGAGATAGAGCAGACAAAAGGCGAAACGAAGCATAGAGTTCCCTAGTTTCTTGAGTATTTGACTTCATTTTACAAATGGAAGCTAAACCGAAAGAAAACTTTTGGGACGCAAAAAAGTTGCGCCCCCATTCTTTTCGCCTCTTTTCGGAGAAAGAAAAGAATCGCCGACGCGTCAGAAGAAGCGCGCTGGACTGCACTTCCGGCTGGCGCCGAAAGCTCTGTATCCGCTTGCTCCTTCTTCCTCTCCAAACCGCAACCGCTGCGCTGGGTTACGGTTTGGTTCCGGGAGACACTTTTGGAAGCTGCGGTGCATGGAATTCGGAAAAAATACGATAGAATTGTAGGGGCGGACGACTCTGTCCGCCCGGCAGTAGGCAAAGATGGTTTC